>NZ_JACSOF010000021.1:0-55466 GCF_014349205.1 Photobacterium sp. BZF1 | reverse complement strand
TGATTTGATTGAAGGCGCAAAGCCCCTTCCGGAGTATAGGCACCCTCAGCGCGCGTTTTATATCTTTGGCCCTGAAGACGGTACGTTGAAGAAAGAAATTACCAACTTTTGCCGTGAGACCATTTATGTCCCAACGAATGGTTGCATGAACCTTGCCGCAGCGGTCAATGTCATCCTTTACGACCGTATGGCCAAAGGTGAAGGGTTCTCAAACCACTAAGGCCAGAGACCTAAATACGCTAGAGCATTAATGGGGGACAGTTTCTGTGCCCCATTTTTCTATCATCTCCCTAAGCTCAGCGCTTTGGTAAGGCTTGCAGAGAATATCGTCCATACCCGCCGTAAAGCACTCTTCCCGCTCTGCTTTAGTGGTCCCCGCAGTTAAAGCGATGATGGGCTTGTTATATCCTGTGCTGCGCAAACGCTCAGTTGTTGCATAACCATCAAGCACCGGCATTCGGCAATCCATCAGGACAATATCAAAATCCTGCTGCTCAAGTATTTCTAGTGCTTTCTGGCCGTTATCGGCAATCGCCGGCGTAATGCCGAACTTACCCAGCATCAACTTGATGATCATCTGGTTGGTTTTCAAATCTTCTACAACCAAGATAGACAGATCGTCAATAGATGCTGCACCGCCCAATTGGCCTTTACTTTCATCAACCGTGACCTGATTGATCTCCAGCGGCAAAGTCACCGTAAAGGTTGTGCCCCGGCCATCTTCGCTATCAACGTCGATCCAACCTTTCATTTGCTCAGCCAGCTTTTTACAAATAGCCAAGCCCAACCCCGTTCCCTCGTGTTGGCGGTTACTGGAGTTATCCACTTGGGTAAACGGCTGGAATAAGGTAGCGATTTTATCTTTGGGGATCCCACAACCTGAATCTCGCACCATAAACCTCAGCGCCTCATCTTGCCACCCAATAGTGACCGACACGTATCCCTGCTGGGTGAACTTTATGGCGTTACCAATTAAGTTTACGAAGATTTGCTTGATACGGTCTTCATCTCCCAGCAACCACTGTGGCGTATCCGGCATGAAATGAATCGAAAAATCTAACTGCTTTTCATTGGCGGGATGCTGGAAAATATCTTTGAGCATATTGGTCATCAAGCGGCTATCGAAAGGCTTAATGGCTAGTTCCATCATCCCTGCATTGATCTTGCTGTAATCAAGCAAGTCGTTAATGATCGCCCGCAGCAACTCTCCTGAGTGATGAAGCGTCGACAACAGACCGCTCTGGTGGTTATCTAATTGGGTATCGGATAACAGCTCTGCAGTACCCAGCAAGCCATTCAATGGCGTTCGCAGTTCATGGTTTATCATTGCCAAAAAGTCACGGGTTGATTTCTCCGACTCCTCAGCAGACATTCTGGCACGGATAGCATCTTCAAGCTTTAACTGGCGGTCAATCGACGTACGCAGCATTTCACCGATAAGGTTCATATGCTTACGGATAGTGGTATGCCACTCCCTTCTCTCATCGATACGGGTAACGAAATACCCTGTCACCGCTGAATTGCTCAGAGAAAACCAATGTAGCTGATGGCCTTCGTCCCAATGCTCACCAATCGTATCCAACTTGGCGGGAGGCGTGCATTTCTCATCGATTTCAGAGCAATACGTAATATTAAGAGCAGGTGTTGATTGACAGCTTATCTTAACCGCGCAGCCACTCACCGCATGGCTGGAGATCAAAGCATCAAGCAATTCTTTGATAATGCCAAAAGAAGGTTGGTATTTAAGGAACGTATGCCCGAAGCGAAGCAGCAAGTTATCCATCTTTTGCTGATAAGAAAGAAAATCCGACCCACTGGCGACTTGATCTCGCATCTGTTCGAGGTTCTGTTCTACCAACTGTTTGGTCTGATAGAGCTCTAAACTTTTTGACTCCAGTAACGTTTCAGCCATTTTCCTGGCTTCACGTTCCCGGTCAATTTTCTTTTGCATCAAAGCAACTTGGCGTTCCAGATCCATGCGTTCAAGGCCCATAATTACCCCGCGTTAAGGGTCAGCGTAAACCGGACATGGCTCTGGTCTTGGTTGACAGGCTCCATCTCAATATCCATCTCTTCGTTGAAGTGCTGGACACAACCACGGATCAAGCCTAGGCATACATGGGAAAAACAACGTGCGGATATATAGTCGAGCACCATCTTGGCTGAGGTTTGTGATATGAAATCAAACTGCGGTGGATTGGCATTGGGGTAAAGCTTTTTCACTTCAATATGAATGTGTCGCTCTACCCTTTCAATGAAGCTGAAAGTACCTGTTGGCTTATCACCGTTACCGAGTGGCATGGTCGTTAACAAACGTGTAAATAATGCCTCGCCATAGACTTCTTGTAGCGCCTCAGGAGACACACCCGTAATTTTACTCAAACAGACAATCATCTTCACCAAAACCCGGTGATCATAACTTCCCACTGCCGTGTAGATCCCATCAACCCCGGCATCATCAAGCATCTGCTGGCATACCTCTAAACCAAAGCGATTTTCAACGATATCGAGAAACTCGGTAAAAATAATTCCTTTCATAGACTTAATCTCCCTTTGCCCATGATTTGAGTATGGGAAACGAATGGCTTGTGGTCAAAATTATTGCAACTAATTTCATTAGATATAACCCCAAGCCCTTTACCTCAGTCTTTTTCAGTAAAAGGTTGTAACCACGCTATTGCGAAAGGATAGAAGTAGCATTATTTTGTGGTCAATTATCATAAGTCTAAGCACCCCATGAAACGTAACATCCTTTTTTCCTTCCTTTATATAGCAAGTACATTTTCCGGTTCAGCCGCCTTTGCAGGCTCGATGCCTTCCGGTAACTATGAGGACGGTAAAATGAAGTCTTTTTCCTGTCAGTTCTGTCATGGCCAAACGGGTGTGGCCAAAAAGAATGGTTACCCACATATCAACAACCAAAACGCCCTATACCTTTATAACTCCATGAAAGCGTATCAAAAAGGTGAGCGTACCGGCGTATATGGCAACATGATGAAGCAACAACTTTCCGTTCTCACTGACCAAGATTTGGCAGACATTGCTATCTATTTTTCCGAGCAACCATAATGTTACAACCTATGCTCCACTGTCAGGGAATTTACCCTAAGCCACTGGTAGCTTTTAGCGTTTACTACTAGAATTAAGCGGATTTGGTGGCATGTCGGCTGCCATTTTTACATTAGCATCGTTCACATTCAGTGAACAATGAGCAGGTAAATGATCACAATGTGTGTCTCAAAAGCCCGTTGTCAAAGCGTAATTTGACAGTGATTGATGAAACATAATGTGTTATTACATGCAGCTCCTGTGGGTTTATTGAGCGTTTACGCCAGAAAACCTGAAAAGACGGAGCAAAAACAAGCAAATGTTCATTTTATCTTAAATGAGCTATGTAATGTTTGTTGGAATCAGTGATATACTCCCCCACCGAATAGTGACACTAATTGTTTATAGAGAAAAACAATGGCAGATTTATCTAAATACAGAAACATTGGTATTTTCGCGCACGTTGATGCGGGTAAAACCACTACTACTGAGCGTATCCTTAAGCTTACTGGTCAGATCCACAAGACTGGTGAAGTACACGACGGCGAATCAACTACTGACTTCATGGAGCAGGAAGCTGAGCGTGGTATTACAATCCAGTCTGCAGCAGTTAGCTGTTTCTGGAACGGCCACCGCCTAAACGTTATCGATACTCCTGGACACGTTGACTTCACAGTTGAAGTATACCGTTCTCTTAAAGTTCTTGACGGTGGTATCGGTGTATTCTGTGGTTCTGGTGGTGTTGAGCCTCAGTCAGAAACTAACTGGCGTTACGCGAACGAATCAGAAGTATCTCGTCTGATCTTCGTTAACAAACTAGACCGTATGGGCGCTGACTTCTTCAACGTTGTTGATCAGGTTAAGAACGTTCTTGGTGCTACTCCGCTAGTTATGGTTCTTCCAATCGGTCGTGAAGACGACTTCGTTGGTGTTGTTGACCTACTAAGCCGCAAAGCGTACGTTTGGGACGAAACTGGTCTTCCAGAAAACTACGAAATCAAAGACGTTCCTGCTGACATGGTAGACGACGTTGAAGCTTACCGTGAAGAGCTAATCGAAACTGCTGTTGAGCAGGACGATGACCTAATGGAAGCTTACATGGAAGGTGAAGAGCCTTCTATCGAAGACATCAAGCGTTGTATCCGTAAGGGTACTCGTGACATCGCGTTCTTCCCAACTTTCTGTGGTTCTGCGTTCAAGAACAAGGGTATGCAGCTTATCCTTGACGCTGTTGTAGATTACCTACCATCTCCAACAGAAGTTGATCCTCAGCCGCTAACAGACAAAGAAACTGGTGAGCCAACTGGTGAAGTTGCAACTGTTTCTGCTGATGAGCCACTAAAAGCGCTTGCGTTCAAAATCATGGACGACCGTTTCGGTGCACTTACGTTCATCCGTATCTACTCTGGCCGCATGAAGAAGGGTGACACTATCCTTAACTCTGCGACTGGTAAAACTGAGCGTATCGGCCGTATGGTTGAGATGCAGGCAGATGACCGTAACGAGCTTACTGAAGCACAAGCTGGTGACATCATCGCTGTTGTTGGTATGAAGAACGTTCAAACTGGTCACACTCTATGTGATGTTAAGCACGAGTGTACTCTTGAGCCAATGATCTTCCCAACTCCAGTAATCTCTATCGCAGTAACGCCTAAAGACAAAGGCGGTTCTGAGAAGATGGGTATCGCTATCGGTAAGATGGTTGCAGAAGATCCATCATTCCAGGTTGAAACTGACGAAGAAACTGGCGAAACCATCCTTAAAGGTATGGGTGAACTTCACCTAGACATCAAGGTTGATATCCTTAAGCGTACTTACGGCGTAGACCTAATCGTTGGTCAGCCACAGGTTGCTTACCGTGAAACTATCACTCAAGCAATTGAAGATAGCTACACGCACAAGAAGCAGTCTGGTGGTTCTGGTCAGTTCGGTAAGATCGACTACCGCATCAAGCCAGGTGAAGTTGGTTCTGGCTTCAAGTTCTCTTCAACTGTTGTTGGCGGTAACGTTCCTAAGGAATTCTGGCCTGCAGTTGAGAAAGGCTTCGAAGGCATGATGGACAACGGTGTCCTAGCTGGCTTCCCAGTTCTTGACGTTGAAGTTGAGCTATTCGACGGTGGTTTCCACGCAGTTGACTCATCAGCAGTAGCATTCGAAATCGCAGCGAAAGGTGCATTCCGTCAGTCTATGCCTAAAGCTGGTGCTCAGCTTCTTGAGCCAATCATGCACGTTGACGTGTTCACTCCAGAAGACCACGTTGGTGACGTAATCGGTGACCTTAACCGTCGTCGCGGCATGATCAAAGACCAGCAAGCTGGTACTACTGGTGTTCGTATTAAAGCAGACGTTCCTCTATCAGAAATGTTCGGCTACATCGGTCACCTACGTACTATGACTTCTGGCCGTGGTCAGTTCTCTATGGAGTTCGCACACTACGCACCATGTCCAGCAAACGTTGCTGAGCAGGTAATCGCAGAAGTTAAAGAGCGCGAAGCTAAGAAGTAATTCTTATCAAAGTAAGCTTTAATTGCTGATAAAACCCGGTAGCCTGGCTATCGGGTTTTTTTGCCTTTTTGAAATCATTTCAACCAAGTAGCATTAACCCCTTCCCCCTCTTGCTCGCACCACTTATCATGCTATGACTATTGATAAAGTACTAACTTGATTGAGCAACGACATATGGAAATAACACCACAAGAACGCGAAGCGGTATACAAGACGATTTTCTCAAGGCGCGATGTCCGTGGTGAATTCTTGCCTAACCCTATCCCCGTGAAAGTGCTCGAGCGAGTGCTCAGAGCAGCCCACCATGCGCCAAGTGTTGGTTTCATGCAGCCTTGGGACTTTATTGTTGTGACCAAGCCTGAGACAAAAACCAAAATCAAACAGGGATTTATCGCAGCTCATCAACAATCTGCACAAATGTTTGATCAAGAAAAACGGGGCAAATACCAAGCCCTGAAATTAGAAGGGATAGAAGAAGCACCGATAGGTATTTGCGTAACCTGTGACAGAAACCGAGTTGGCCCAGTGGTGCTTGGTAGAACAATCAAGCCAGAAATGGATTTATATAGCGCGGTATGTGCTATCCAAAACCTGTGGTTGGCAGCAAGAGCAGAAAACCTCGGACTCGGTTGGGTCAGTATCCTCCATGATAATGTACTTAGAGACACGCTCAATATCCCTGAAGATATCGAAATCATTGGCTATCTTTGTCTCGGCTATACCCGTTTCTTTCATGACGAGCCTGAACTTGAAAAGCGAGGTTGGCAGTCTCGCCGCCCGTTAGAGCAAGCCATCCATTACGACAAATGGACTGACTGAATGTCTCGGCTCAAGCCTGCCGACTACAATCGGCAAGGTATTTCATCACCCCGTACTGCTTTAGCCACGCCAACTGTTCTTCATGCTTGACCAGAAAACGTCCTGAGTAATTGATCCCGTTGGCATAGACACCATCGATGTTATTTGCGCTTCTAGGAAACAATAACATCCAACGCTGCGTCAAAAGAAGGTTGTAAGGAGAGCAATTCTCGCCTTCAGCTGCTGGCAACAATGCCAAACTGGCCATCATCGAAAGGTAGTTTACATACAGCTCTTTGGCATCCAGCGCTTGCAGTGACAACAGCCGGTGCTCAAAAGGCAATTGACCAGAAGCAATGACCTGCTCAAGTGGGATGGGTGAGCGAACTAACTGCATATGGCGGTGTGTTTGGCTTGCTCCAGCAATAGGGCCATTATTGTAAAAGCCAAACACATCGGGGTGATCAAATCCTTTTAACCAGCCCTCAAAGTCACAAAGGCTTAAGCATGACTGCTGCGGGACAAAAGCTTTCGAGCAAATAAGCAGATGTGGAGACAGAACCGGAAACTTATTCAACAAACAAACATGCTCTCGCCCGACATCAGCAACATAAAGTGATTCTTCATAGGGAAGGAAGGGGTTGCCTTGGGTCGAGGTCGCTCGGAACTTCTTGGTTGCATTGGGCGTAACGACATGGCCTAAAAATGCGATACCCTGCTCTTCTATCACTTGGGCATCGGTAACTATCGGCATCAGGCTACCGTCTGCCAACGCATGCTCAGAAACTTGGGTTGCTTTTTCCCACAGCGTTTCAGTATGACCGGACATAAGTCCCTCCTCTCTATCCTTCTTTCACCATTGTATACCCAAGTGCGCCCAAGGTGTTTGTTTCAAAACGCTTTATTCAACCATATAGACAACCCTTGAAGTTACCTAACGCGGTGTACACATTAGTTTACAACGATAGCCTTTTTCGCCATATACAGGATGAAGGCTAGATATAGCTGCAAACCACGAAAGTTTGTATTATCAATGCCATTGGAAAACACTGCTTTATCCTATTCCCAATAGTACTCCATAGAGCAGTTAGAAGTTTTTGTTTGGTCGCTAAAACTTCAACAGGTAGTTTTGTTTGGTCGCATCCTACCTATCCAGCCTGTTTGCCTTTTGCATCATTCAGGTAGAAACAAAAAGGGCGTTTACCCAGTAAACGCCCTTATCCCTATTTGATTTTCAAAACTTCGTCGATATTAAATCAACTCTGCCGCCAGCAGGAAGCAACCGAATAGGAAGCTCAAGCCCATTGCCAACTGGCCACCTGATGCTTGGTACAGCACACCTGACGCATCGACCTCAAATGTACTGTCATCTTCTTTGCGCAACTTCATCGTCATCGCCATTGGGATAAATACTGCCAGGAATACCAAGATAATACCGGCGTAACCTAGTACAGAAAGGAACTGATCAGCAGCAAACAATGCACCCGCTAACGGTAGGATGAATGTCAGTACGTAAGTCACTGCTCGGTTCTGGCGGAACGTATCCACGTTTTGGTCAAACAGGGCCATTGCCACGCCAAGGAAAGAAGTGAGCAGGGCAAGGCCTGTGAACACTGACAGAATCAGGTTAATCATGGTGTGGCTTGAGCCCAGTGCCGCAATCAGTTCAGAAACGTTATTGAAATCAACCATCTGCTCTGCACTTAGGTTACCCATCGCCGCATATAGCCATAGCAGGTAGCTGAACAACGGGACAAGCGAGCCGATCACAACCATGTTGCGTAGCTGCTTATGGGTCGCTTCTTTGTTGTAAGTTACCAGCGATGGTATAACCACCATAAAGCCGAAGCTGGTGAACAATACCGAACTGGTTTTGATCAGGTCAATCTTATTGTCGCTGGTTGCTACCATCAGGTTTTCAATTGAAATAGTCGGTACCAATGAAAGTAGCGTTAGCACCAACATAATGACCATCACAGCAAACAGGGCACGGTTAAGCTTATCAATCACAGCAGTACCTGCAGCGACGACCACACCAGCAACCAAGGTAAAGACAATCTGGCTCTGCATCAGGCTGAGATCAAGGCCGATGCTCGATAGCAGCTTCTGTACCAGATCCCCTGCCCCAATGATGTAAGCCATCAACAGGCAAACAAGCAACGCATACAACAGGCCATTGGTCACCAGCTGGCCACCTTTACCTAGCGTTTTGCGGGCAATGGTATTCATGCCAAGGCCGCCACCCGCCTTAATACTGGCTTCAAGCAAGAGAAGGGCAGCGTATGTTGTACCAAGCCAGATCACCAGCATAAGCAACGTGCCCCATACCAGCCCGAACTGAGCCAACACCATAGGGATAGCCAACATACCGGCACCCAGTGCCGTACCCGCAATAATAAGAGAACTACCAAGCAGTTTTAGATTCACAATTTTGTCTCGTAATAATGTGTCTCC
Organism: Photobacterium sp. BZF1; assembly: GCF_014349205.1. Taxonomy (NCBI): domain Bacteria; kingdom Pseudomonadati; phylum Pseudomonadota; class Gammaproteobacteria; order Vibrionales; family Vibrionaceae; genus Photobacterium; species Photobacterium sp. BZF1. The sequence goes on along the minus strand of NZ_JACSOF010000021.1, from coordinate 46,661 downwards.
GCCACCTAAAGGGCAGAAAACAAAAATGGGGAAATAATCTATTTATCAATGTGCTGCAGATGAAAAAGCAGCAATAGAGAATTAGTGACTAAATCGGAATGCGGCAAAATAGCCGTAAAACTGGAAGTTTGCGGAAGGTTTGGCAGGTTGAGAGAGGCAAGCGCAAGCGTTCGCTAAAGAAGAGGCCGAGGATAGATGGATCTTCCCCGTAGTTTTATTGTTCATTAATCGTACTCCAACAACGATAAATCCCTATAAGTAAGGTAACCTTCCACTGATTACCCTTGTTTTGTTTGGTCAGTTAGCAACTTATATGGTCATTAGAAGCACTTCAATACTTGCACATGAAATCTTATATTTCAAAAATGAAAATTAAGATTTTAGGCAAATAAAAACCCTTTGGCCATTGGCTCAAAGGGTTAGTTGTCACTTAGAAATAGGGCTTAAGCTGATATTACCTCGCCGGATTTTGCCGCGATGAGCGTCAGCTTGTTAAACGAGGCTGGGTAAACACTGATGGTGCTGCCATCGTCAAAAAGTAGGCCGTCGTAGAAGTTACCACTCCACTTCACACGGGTGAAACGCGCATAGCGCGCTTTACTATAGACCTCTTCGAGGGCGTTGATGGCGCCTTGCTTACGTACCTGATCCATAATTTCCTGGCTCAGTAATTTCTCGGCCACCGATTTATCTGTTGTCATCCCTGTCTCCGGAACCTCTTCATCCTATGTTTGTACCAAATACAAAATGAGATTCAAGTACCAATATCACAACACGTCGGTGTACGCCGAGAAATTAAGCAGTTCAGTGTTATTTAACCTCGGTATGGAAGTACCTTGAGTCAAACTCAATTACGGTACCTTTACTGCGGATAAACTCTGCAATCGTTACCTGCTGAGCTTTCATTGACTCAATAAGCAGATCCTTATCCTGGTTAAACTCCTCATGGCCGATTGGGGCCGGAACGAGGTCAACTTCCCCATCCTCTCCTTCAACTTCAATCGCAGGGCCTTCATAAGGGAATAAGTAGGAACCATGCCCACCGTGCATGACCCTGATAGCACCTTTTACAACACCCTGATCAGCAATTTTGTCAGTAATATTAATCAGTGACAGATGGTCAATTAAAGGCTCAGTACCAACAAGCGGCAAACCTGTCGCTTTATTTGGCACAACGGTATCAGGAAGGTAATCTTCGCCCAACTGGCAATCGCCCAACTCAGGATCGCAAGTGCCTGCCGCTTCAATAAGCAAGATTGGCTGGTCAGGGTTATTCGCCTGCTGGGTTGTAAAGTTTGCTGGGTCGCCTGAATCCACGGCTGCCTGTACCGCAGGGAACATATCAGCCACAGCCATATCGTAAAACGTCTGCTCTAGTTCCTCCGCTTGTGCCTCATTTTCATCACTTTCAAATTTAAACTTCTCAAGTGCGTTCAGGCCCTCAAGTTTAGTCTGCTCGCTTGAGTCATAGACGCCTAGCATTTGGGCAACCATTAACTGAATATCGCTCGATTCCTTTATCTCGTTTGCCACTTCATCGCCGAGCAGGTCTGAGTTCATTACGAGGTCAGTCAAATGCATACCAGGTACCACCAGAGTAACCGTTGAGAATTTTAGTGCTTCCTCAGTTTGGGATAGTTCACTGACCATAGTAGAAACAATGCCACCAAGTGAGTGTCCAATTAGGCTAACGTCGCTAGTATCAACATAAGGCGTAGAGTTAAGGGCTTTTCGCAACGCAAGCTGATCAATCACTGCCTGGCGTTGGTTATCACGCAAAGTCAGTGGGCTTAGTAAGTTGAGGTATACCGACTTATCTTCGTTCTCCTCGGTGCTGGTAGTAGTAATATCCATCACCCCATCACCGTTCAAATCTACACCTCGGGCACCGTGCAAAGGCTGGTCGATAGCTACCACCAAACGGTCTTCACCTACGACGCTTTCGGCCATTGTTTGCGCAGATTCTTTCCAACCGGTAATACCATGAACAAATATCGATGCAGGTAAAGCAACACCGCTTGTCGCTGGAATATCTGGGGTCCAGCCTTTAGGGGCATATATCAAGACGGGAATTTCTTCAACACTCTGCGCAACCGGTTCAGGGTTTCCCCCGTGGACAAAATTGCTACTACCATCTTTCCACCAGCTGTAGAGCGGTTCACAATAGCTCACAGGATCAATATTGATCGTCCTTGCCTGTTCGCTACCTTCAGGGTACAAGGCAGCAACTTCACAGTTAGACGCATTAGGCATCTCTAGGTAATACGGGACTTCAATCGTCGCTTCATACGTCCACACCTTGGCGAACTTACCGTCATTGAGCACTTTAATATTTTTAAGGCCCTGCTCAGGTATATTTGCTTTAGCCGCTTCCATGACAGGATAAATACTCTGCGTGGTAAAGCGCGCACTGTAAACGATGCTCTCTTGTACTCCTGCTGCGGCTAAATCATTATGGTTACTTTGGATCTGGCTGACGAATGCATCACCTTTTGCGTGGCCTAAATTATCGCCCTCAGTCAGGCTTTGGTAATAATTGGAGCGTCGTAGCGTATTGCCCGCGATATCGGTAATACCATCTGAAAGCGCAAGGACAAAGGTTGTCGATTCAGGTAGCACGACTTTCGGCAGCACCCGAATATCACCCGACTCGGTGACTTCAACCACATAGTCTTCGTTTGGTTTGAGCAACTGACCGGTTTCAACATTCAAGATATACGTTTTCTCAGTCAGTGTTGTCGTATCAAGTGCATCTTCTGGACCTGAAATTGGCAATACTATCGGGTAGCCTGTTGACCATCCATCTAGCGCACCATAGACGTTCTCGTAGTTTCGGTAATCCACTTCATCGCCATTCGCTTCTTGTTCAAGCTCCAGGGTACCATCACTGTCGGTAAGTAGAATATCGTTGGGATAGATCACCTGATCCAGATTGAATGGAACATACTGCCGTGGATCTTCTGAAGTATCTATCTCATTACAGGCCGTGAGCGTAGCCGCAATGACAAGTGCCAGACATAGAGGTTGTGTATTTTTTATCATTGTCATTTCCATCGGTTTATTAAACTGCTTTCAGACGCTCGGCTATCCTAAATGAAAAGCAGCAAAACCCCGACGACCACACTCTCTTAAATAATTGATTTAATATATTATTTATGTTTTTTATATGTTTTTATTCTTTCACCCCCAAGTGACATCCTCCCAATCTTCTGGCATCAGAAGCAAAAAACATGACTGTCACATAAACTTCATAATATGTAAGAAAAGAACACATCTTAAAGGCTATCTCTTTCATAATTATTGTATTAATTCTCCATATTTATTCTTGTAATACAATATTATGTATTTTAAGCTGTTGATTTTTAAAGGACTACCCCTTTAGGGCTATTCAAAACTGTAATTGATTTACGTCATATTTATTCACACATTGTCTCATTAAGATCCCATTCAGAATTTATGACTTTGTAGTAGAGGATCTTATGAGCAGAGTGAGACTGGCCATCATCGGCAACGGAATGGTGGGCCATCGCTTTATCGAGGAGTTGGTCGATAAAGCCAATATGGACAATTACGAGGTAACCGTCTTCTGTGAAGAGCCTCGTGTCGCCTATGACAGGGTTCATCTGTCATCGTATTTCTCCCACCACACCGCCGAAGAACTTTCGCTCGTTAAAGAAGGCTTCTACCAGAAACACTCAATCAACATCCTGCTTGGCGAACGTGCGATTAACATCAATCGCGAAAACCGCGTCATCTACTCCAGCACGGGTCGTGAAGTTCAATACGACAAGCTGATCCTCGCTACTGGCTCATTCCCGTTTGTTCCACCTATTAAAGGCCACGAAAGCAAAGACTGCTTTGTTTACCGCACAATCGAAGATCTCAAAGCTATCGAAGCCAACGCCAAGAAAAGCAAAGTCGGTGTTGTTATCGGTGGCGGCCTGCTTGGCCTCGAAGCTGCCGGTGCACTTAAAGCACTCGGGGTAGAAACCCACGTTGTTGAGTTCGCACCAAAACTGATGGCAGAACAGTTAGATCTGGCTGGCGGTAACCAACTGCGCCAGAAAATCGAACGCATGGGTGTGAACGTCCATACCAGCAAAAACACGTTGGAGATTGCGCCAGAAGGCACTAATGCTCGTAACGTCATGCGCTTTGCAGATGGCAGTGAGCTTGAAACAGACTTCATTGTGTTCTCTGCAGGTATCCGCCCACAGGACAAACTGGCCCGTCAAATGGAGCTGGATGTTGCCCCTCGCGGTGGTGTGGCTATCAATGATTTCTGCCAGACGTCAGACGAAAACATCTACGCCATCGGTGAATGTGCCTCTTGGAACGAAATGTTCTATGGTTTGGTGGCCCCGGGTTACAAGATGGCGCAGGTTGCAGTGAGCCACCTGATTGGTGAAGACAACCGATTTGAAGGCGCTGACATGAGTGCCAAGCTGAAACTGCTTGGCGTAAAAGTTGGCTCTATCGGTGACGCCAATGGTCGTACACCTGGCTGCAAGAGCTTTGTCTACCAGAACGAAGAGCAAGAGGTTTACAAGCGCCTGATCGTTTCTGAAGATAACAAGAAGCTTTTGGGTGCTGTACTGGTTGGCGATACGTCTGACTACGGTGACCTGCTGCAGCTAATGCTCAATGAAATGGAGCTGCCTGAGCACCCTGATGCATTGATCCTCCCGGCCCACGCGGGTGCCGAAAAGCCATCGCTTGGCGCAGATGCCCTGCCTGATAGCGCTGTGATCTGTTCTTGTTTCGATGTTACCAAGGCAAAAATCGCCCAAGCCGTAACTGATGGCAACCACACTCTGGCAGATGTTAAAGCAGTAACAGGTGCGGGTACTGGCTGTGGCGGTTGTATTCCGCTTGTGACGTCTGTTCTAAATGCCGAGCTGGCCAAGTCCGGTATCGAAGTGAAGAACGATGTATGTGAGCACTTTGCCTATTCACGCCAGGAGCTATTCCACCTGATCCGTATCGAAGAAATCAAAACCTTCGATGAACTTCTAGAGAAGTACGGTAAAGGCTACGGCTGTGAAGTGTGTAAGCCGCTGGCTGGTTCTATCCTCGCTTCATGCTGGGGCGAGCACATCCTCAAGCCTCAACTGGTTAAACTGCACGACACCAACGACAACTTCCTGGGCAATATCCAGAAAGACGGTACCTACTCCGTGATTCCGCGTATGGCTGGCGGCGAAGTTACACCACAAGCACTTGCTGCCCTTGCTGCCGTGGCTGAAGAGTACAGCCTGTACACTAAAGTAACCGGTGCACAGCGTATCGGCCTGTTCGGTGCACAAAAAGATGATCTTCCTGAAATCTGGCGCAAGCTAATTGATGCAGGATTCGAAACAGGTCAAGCGTATGCCAAAGCACTGCGTATGGCGAAGACCTGTGTGGGCTCGACTTGGTGTCGCTACGGCGTTCAGGATTCTGTTGGCCTAGGCTCATTTATCGAAAACCGCTACAAGGGTATCCGTACCCCGCACAAGATGAAGTTCGGTGTTTCTGGCTGTACCCGTGAATGTGCCGAAGCACAGGGCAAAGACCTTGGCATCATCGCAACAGATGCCGGCTGGAACATGTATGTGTGTGGTAACGGTGGTATGAAGCCTCGCCATGCCGACCTACTTGCCAGCGACCTAGACCAAGAAACCCTTATTAAGTACATCGACCGCTTCATGATGTTCTACATCCGCACTGCTGCGCCACTTCAGCGTACCTCGGTATGGATGGAAAACATGGAAGGTGGCGTCGACTACCTACGCGAAGTAATTGTTGAAGACAAACTGGGTATCAACGCCCAACTTGAAGCTGACGTTGCCAAGTTGGTCGATGAGTACGAGTGTGAGTGGACGGCGACAATCAACGACGAGTCGCAACTGACCCGCTTCGCCCACTTTATCAACTCTGACTTGCGTGATGACAACGTGGTTTTCGTCACCGAGCGTGACCAGCACCGTCCGGCCACATTTACTGAAAAACACCCAGGTGCGGTTGGCGATATCCTGCACGTTGAATTGGAGAACGAATAATGGCTTTTGAACTAATTTGCGATATCCAAGATATCACTCCGGGTACTGGTGTCTGTGCACTGTTCAACGGTCAGCAAGTTGCTATCTTCCGCCCAAGTGAAGCTGAAGAAGTGTTCGCCATCAGCAACATGGACCCGTTTGCCCGCTCGAATGTGCTGTCACGCGGCCTGATTTGCCAACACCAAGACGAGCTTTGGGTTGCTAGCCCACTGAAGAAGCAACGCTTCAACTTGTCGACCGGTGCTTGCATGGAAGATGAGCGCTTTAACATTAAAGCCTTCAATGCCCGTGTGACTAACGGCAAAGTCGAAATCGCGGCGTAATCAATCAGCCGGTTAAAGAGCAAGATTTAATAGCAAAAAGGCTCCCTGAGCACCTCGTGAAGAGAGCCTTTGACTATTCAATTTTAATTTAACTTTTTGGAGTGACATGATGTCCTATTCAAAACCGATGGAATTCGTTCAAACAATGATTGATACGGGTGAAGCTAAAATCCGCACATCAACACGTGATCTGATTTTGCGTGGTACGATGGCGGGGATTATCCTCTCGTTGGCGGTTGTTGTGGCGATCACCACCATCACCCAGACAGGCATTGGTATTGTGGGTGCCCTAGTCTTCCCTGTTGGTTTCTGTATCTTGAGCCTAATGGGATATGACTTGGTAACCGGCGTATTTGGTCTTGCACCACTGGCCAAATTCGAAAACCGTCCGGGCATTACCTGGGGTCGAGTACTGCGCTGCTGGGGCTTTGTCGGCCTAGGCAACCTGATTGGTTCACTGCTTGTTGCTTTCCTTATCGCCCTTTCTTTTACGATGAACTTCAGCGTTGAACCTGGCGCTGTCGGTCAAACTTTCATTAAGGCAGCAACAGCACGTACCGTCGGCTTTGAAGAGCTAGGCGCCAATGGTTGGATCACCTGTTTTGTCCGCGGTATCCTGTGTAACCTGATGGTTTGCCTAGGTGTTATCGGCAACATGACGGCACGAAGCGTAGCAGGCAAAATTGCGGCAATGTGGCTGCCAATCTTTATCTTCTTCGCGCTAGTGTTTGAACACGCTGTTGTGAACATGTTCCTATTCCCGCTAGGTATGATGCTGGGTGCTGATATCACTATTTCAACCTGGCTGAGCTTCAACCTGGTACCAACAATTCTTGGTAACCTAGTCGGTGGCCTGCTATTTACGTGTGTTCCTCTATACCTGACCCACGCGAAAACAGCACCTGCTATCGATGTGGAAAGTGATTCAACGGTAAATGCAGCACCTGCATTTGGCACTAAGTAATCATGATATTTTGGTCCTGGGCAAATGCTCGGGGCCAATACCAAATTAGAAGCCTATTGTATTGTTTTGGCTATAAAAAGTAATAACTCCTTAGGATAAAAATCTCGGTCTTAAATCTATACCTTAAGTTCAGGCATTGAGTATTACTTTTTATATCCAAATTTCTAGAAAGGCGTTGCTATGAGCACCAACATCACATCATCAAACAGCGGCTTTGTTTCACTGGTCGGCGCAGGACCGGGCGACCCAGATTTGCTGACCGTAAAGGGGTTACGCGTCATTCGAGCAGCAGATGTTGTCGTCTATGACCGGCTGGTATCAAAAGATATCTTGGCGATGGCAGATCCCGCCGCCGAAATGATCTATGTCGGCAAAAAGCTCGACTTTCATTGTGTCCCGCAAGATCAAATCAACCAGATTTTGGTGCAAAAAGCACAGCAAGGTAAGCGTGTGGTGCGTCTAAAAGGTGGAGACTCTTTTATCTTTGGTCGTGGCGGTGAAGAACTTGAAGAACTGGCAAAGTTCGGTATCAAATACGAAGTGGTACCGGGCATTACTGCCGCAGCCGGTGCAACTGCTTATGCCGGTATTCCACTCACCCATCGTGACCATGCCCAGAGTGTCCAGTTCATCACTGGCCACGTACAAAAGGATGGTAGAGAAATTGAGTGGGGATCATTGGCGCAATCCAACAACACGCTGGTGTTCTATATGGGCCTGAAACAAAGCGGCCATATCTGCGATAAGCTGATCACCCACGGTCTTGCTGCAGATACCCCTTGTGCCATCATCGAAAACGGCACTCGCCCAGAGCAACGTGTATTGAATGGCTCTCTGGCAACGCTACCAGAGTTAGCAAAAGGAGCGGTCAGCCCTGCACTCATCGTGGTTGGTAGTGTTGCCTCACTGAGTGAGCATTTACAGTGGTTCAATCAGTAAAGCCCAATCCGAAGTCATCTCGTTTCATTAGTATGACGGTGACTCAAGAAAGACAAAGGGCACTCGAAGTGCCCTTTTCTTTACAACGTTTGGTTACCAGCGTCTGACTAGTGCTGTACCAATACTCATCCCCACCAGCATTGTCACAATAAAAACCAACATTGAAGGGTTCAGTCCCAAGGTTGATGTAACCGCAGGTCCAGGACAAATACCAGCAATCCCCCACCCTAAGCCAAACAACACTGCACCAGTGACCAATCGTTTATCTATCCGTTTGTTATTGGAAACTTCGAACTTTTCGGCACAGACCGGGGCAGGACGTTTCTTAATCACCATTATATAAACCGGCAAAAATACCGCCAGCGCACCGCCCATCACAAACATCAGGCTCGGGTCCCAAGCACCGGCTATGTCTAAAAATCCAATAACACGATGAGGGTCGACCATACCTGATACCATCATCCCCAAGCCAAAAAGCAGGCCCGCTATCAGAGCCACCCATTGAGTCATTGCTTTCATTTGTGACCTCCGATTAAAGTACATGCAATCGTACAAAGACAGTCGCAATGGCAACAGCCATGAAAATACATGTTGCGACAATCGATCGTTTGGATAACCGACCCATACCGCAAATACCATGGCCGCTAGTACATCCGTTACCTACCTTGGTACCTATCCCAACCAGCAAGCCAGCCAACCCTACCCAAAAGAAAGAAGAAACAGGTAACGTTTCTGGTAACGTAAACCCAACAGCAGGGGCTAGCAGGCCACTTGCCAACATGCCAATGACAAACAGCAGTCGCCATGAAACTTCACCTTGCTTGGGTGTCAGCAAGCCAGACACAATCCCGCTGATACCGGCGATACGGCCATTTAGCAATAACAAGCCTGATGCAGATATGCCCAGCAGTATCCCACCAACCAATGCATCCCATGGGATCTCAAATGCCATCATTTTCTCCAAATTCACTCAGTAACTTTCTTAATTAGAGAATACTAAAGTATAGAATTCAGTCAACACTAAATTAGAATTAAATAAATTAGTAATTTCTAATTTAATGTTTTATATTGGCTACCATCATGAATCGAGATACTGTAGTTCCCTATTTTTAGGGCAGACGGAGAATGCAATGACCAAGATTTTGATTGTGGGTGGTGTTGCCGGTGGTGCATCAGCTGCTGCGCGGGCACGCCGGTTAAGTGAAGATGCTGAGATCATCATGTTTGAACGCGGGGAGTTCGTTTCTTTCGCCAACTGTGGTCTGCCATACCATATCGGGGGCGATATAACAGACCGCAGCAAACTGCTGCTTCAGACACCGGAGAGCTTCCTTGCCCGCTTCAATGTCGATGTCAGGATCATGAATGAAGTCATCGCCATTGACCGTGAAGCCAAAACCGTAACAGTGAGGAATGTCCTCGATGGCACTGAATATATCGAGAGCTACGACTTCTTGCTGCTCAGCCCTGGCGCTGCGCCTGTCATACCACCGATTTCTGGTATCAATAACCCGCTGACCCATTCGCTCCGCAATATTCCTGATATGGATAAGATCTTAGCCACACTTAATGGCAATAAGCCAAGCCATGCAACTGTCGTTGGCGGCGGCTTTATCGGCCTTGAAATGATGGAAGCTTTCCATCAACTGGGTATCGAAACGACCTTAGTTGAGATGGCCGATCAAGTGATGACGCCTGTGGATCGCGAAATGGCTGGCTTTGTTCACCAAGAGATCCGAGATAAAGGCATTGATCTGCGCTTGGGTGTTGCACTGGAGTCTGTTAACTACAGTGAAGAGCAGAGCAGTCTAACGTTGACTCTCAACAATGGCGACACCATCGAAACAGGCATTTTGATTATGGCGATCGGTGTCCGTCCTGAAACCCAGTTAGCCAAAGATGCAGGGCTAAAAATCGGTGAGCTAGGTGGCATTTGGGTAACGCCACAAATGCAAACCAGCGATCCAAGCATCTTTGCCGTTGGTGATGCCATTGAAGATCAGGACTTTGTTACCGGTAAGCAAACTCTGGTACCGTTAGCAGGGCCTGCCAACCGCCAGGGTCGCATGGCTGCTGACAATATGTTGGGCCGCAACGAAAGCTACCAAGGCACGCAAGGAACGGCGATTTGTAAGGTGTTTGACCTTGCCGTTGCTTCTACCGGTAAAAATGAAAAACAGCTTCAGGCTGACGGTGCTATCTACGAGAAAGTCTATGTTCACACTGCAAGCCATGCTAGCTACTACCCAGGGGCTGAAACGGTTTCTTTGAAGCTGTTGTTTGAACCAAAATCGGGCAAAATTTTGGGCGCACAAGCTGTAGGTAAAGATGGCGTCGATAAACGTATTGATGTACTAGCTGTTGCCCAGCGAGCAGGTATGACCGTCGAACAACTACAACACCTTGAGTTGACCTATGCGCCACCTTACGGCAGTGCCAAAGATGTTATCAACCAAGCAGCCTTCGTCGCAAACAACATCATCAAGGGTGATGCGACACCTATCCATTATGATGAAATTGATAACCTGAGTGATGACCAACTACTTCTCGATGTCCGCAACCCAGGCGAGCTAAAGAGTAGCGGTTACCTAGAAGGGGCTGTCAATATTCCTGTGGATCAGCTGCGGCAACGTCTAGATGAACTACCAAAAGACAAAGAAATCGTTATCTACTGTGCCGTCGGCCTACGTGGCAATGTCGCTTACCGCCAACTGGTGAATAATGGCTTCAGGGCCCGTAACCTGATTGGGGGTTACCGTACTTATTCATTTGCTCAAAAATAGAGTGGTAAATTTGAAGTAAGTGCTTAATAACAAAGCCTGAGGAGAGCCTCAGGCTTTTGAACATTTGCTCGCATGATCACGGTTACATTACAGCGTTAATAATCTCTGCTTCCTTTTCCACGATTACCCTTGCCGCTATTGTCCTTGTCATCATCGTCATCGTCGTCCCAGTCATATTTATCATCATCCCTATCATCGTTATCATCCTTGTCGTATTTATCCTTACCTTTATTACTATTTTTATAACCGCTACCAGAACCATCTCGTGAGCCATTTCGATCATCTGAATCATAGCCACTATCATCGTAGCCACTGTCATCGTAGCTACTGTCATTGCTGTCATCATACTTTCCGTAGTAGCTGTCGCTATGGTATTCCTCGTAGTAGCTATCACGGTAATAGCGGTAACGGTACCAGTCATACCAAGTCTTAAACTCTGGCTTGTACTCGTGAAGGTCAATCACAAACAAACAATCAAAGAACATCGGATCGCCTTCATTTCCTGCGAACTCAGTTACGTCAACCATACCTGAAAGGCGGACCGTCCCTCTATGCCATTGGTATTCACCATAGCCTTTAACAACCGCATTTTCGTCACTTGAGGCTCCGGTAATATGAGAAATATACTGACCATCAACTGTAACAGTCGGTTTGAGAACAGGCTGTACCGTGGTGTGACCTCGGGTGATTAGTAGCCCATCTGGTAGATAAAAGAATGTTGTACCTATTAATTGAAGCCCTGTTTCTGGTGTCCCTTCAACCTCAGACAAACAATCCGTTGCCCAACCTATTTGCTCACCATCATGGATATTCTTCAACTCAACATCGAAGCACTGTGCATCCAGAGGCGGCCCATATTTCTCCAATGGTGGAACAGTATCTGGATACATTTTACCGGTACCGACAAGATTCAGCGCTAAGCGTTTCTTATCGCCATCATCATCGTCTTTGTAGCCATCGGAGTCATCTCCGCTTGAATAACCATCCCCTCCTGAGTGACCATCACCAGAGTAATCTTTGCCGCCGCTGGACTGATAAGTAGAAGAATAAGAGTGGCTATAACTGCCTGAATATGAGCCATCATCCTCTTTATTTGAGTATGATGAAGAGTCATCGCTATCATCATACTTCGAATCCGAATATGACGAAGAGTCATCACTGTCATCGTACTTAGAATCTGAATATGACGAATAATATTTATCATCGTCATCATCATAATCGTCGTCATATTTTCCTGAAGCCAGGCTCCCCGCAGAGAACCCAACACAAACCGCCAAAATTGAGAGCGCGATTTTGTTCATTTTCATCATGCAACTCCACGTAATTCTGTGGTACTTCTTGATTAATTAGCCATCTGAACAATCTATATGATTACGTCTAGATAACAGGCGACATTTAGACCAAATCACTAGACACTGGCTTTTAGTGTAGATGAGGCAGAAGATTATCTCGGAGGGTGGCATTATGACCAGATAAGCGCTTATCCCTTAAAAATAAGAGAATTAGCCGGAAATAAGATGTGTTTTAGCAGTGAGAAATCTTTATCAATTCTCAAAAATAATACAGACACTAAGTCAGAGGCAGCCTCACATACGTTGAGGCCACCATGCACAATTACATTGTAAGGTGAATTGAAGAAGGATCCTTGGGGTTCGGACCGTACTCATTGGCAGCAGATTGGCTATCTTGGACAAAGAAATAGATTAAAACGATGACACCAATCAGAGGTATCAAACTAATTAGCATCCACCAGCCGGTGCGACCAATGTCATGTAACCGGCGAACACCAACAGCAATACTCGGGATGAGGATCGCCAGCGAATAGACCATACCTATAACGCCGCCCCCTTCACCTGCCCCTGGGTTGCCCAAGGCCTTGTCCAACATCGACAGTGCAAAACTGATAACGAGGTTAACTAACATGAAGTACCAGTACTCTTGTCTTCGCGCCCTACCCTTAAAGACAGCGTAATTTTTCAAAACATGGATATACCAGTTCATAAAAGCCCCTAGTTCATATAGTTACAACTGATGACAGTATAGTATTGTGTTCAATACCTTCATTCTGCCAACCTACGCAAATTTATTGTGACTGCTTGTATGACTTTGTATTGGTTAGTGCGAAATAACCCATCTGACTTGGGAAAGATCCGCTTCTGATCAATACTAGTTGAAACCCACCAAGTCAGGTTTCCGTTATGAAATCGCTATTAATTCCGCTAAGCATTTTAATCGCTAGCCATTCAGCACTGAGTGAAAACCACACAATACATGAACCCCTCTTTTCACCTGACAAAGGGGTGATATGTGATAGGCAAGCAGGTTTTTGTGTCGACAGTTATGGCATTTCTATGGGATTCACAAAAGAGTTCCTAGGCCAAGAAGCCCAAGACAAAATGATGGAATTAATCAACAAGGTGGGTAGCAAGAACTTCGACACTACACGTTACTCATTCAGCAACAAGGTTTATTGCGATTCTGAGCAACGTGCATGTTTCGTTGACCGTTTTTCCGACGAACAGTTGGAAGACTATACCAACATCTTGTTTAACTGATTCTCTTAAAAGAAATGCTGAATCGCCAGATATCGGGCACGAATGTGCTCTATGAGTAACTTTATCTTTTGAGATGGTTGCCGGGTGTAAGGATACACCGCGTAAATCCCCAGTCGCTTACCAACTTGGTCAGGAAATAAATCAACCAACTTCCCTTCCATGATATCGTGGTATACCAAGCAGCGAGGTACATAGGCGATACCGTAACCGCCCAGTGCCGCTTTTCTCAATGCGGCGGCATTATCGGTAGAAAAATTACCGCTAACCCTGAGAATGTAATTGCCCTGCTCCCCAATGAACTGCCACTCTGAGGCGCCTGTAGTTTGGTAGGCATATTGAAGACAGTTATGATCGACCAAATCTTGTGGCCTTTCAGGCCGACCGTTTCGGCTAACGTAGTTTGGTGCCGCACAAATCACCCACTGCGAATCAAGGATATGCCGTGCTATCAAGCTCGAGTCTTCCAGATATCCGGTCCGGATCACCAAGTCATAGCCATCTTCAACCAAGTCCACGAAGCGGTTATCCAGTGACATATCGACCGTAAAACCGGGATGCTCGGTACAAAATTCAGCCACCGCATCGGCCAATAACAGGTCACCTGATATGGTAGGTACAGACATTTTGACATGACCGCTGACTTTTTCGCCAAAACCACTCACGGCATCAACCGCCTCCATCGCGGCCTGCTTCACATTTTTGGAACCCAAATATAACACTTTGCCGGCTTCACTAACCGTGAGTTTACGGGTGGTTCGATACAGCAGTTGTACCCCCAGATCATCTTCCAGACGGGCTATTCTTTTACTAACCACTGAGTTTGTAAGGGAATTCAGCTCCGCTACCTTACTGAAAGAGCCATGTTCCACTACCTGGGCAAACAAGATCAAGTCATCAGCCTTCGCCATTATTAGTCCATTTTTGGAAGAAATATTTTTCATTATTTCCCTATACCAAATAAAAATAAAGCGATATCGTCACACTCGATTAACAAAACCAACTACAAAAACAACAAAATATGTTCATTGATGCATAGGTTATGCATTACAAAACAGCAATCCGAAGGACTGATAATCATGAACGACACCCTACTTGCACTCGTTGCATTTTCACCAATAGTGGTTGCCGCTATTCTGCTGGTCGGGCTGAACTGGCCAGCCAAAAGAGCGATGCCTGTGGCATTCTTACTGACAGTGGCTATTGCCCTGTTCTGTTGGGATATGTCGGTAACTCGCGTCTTGGCCTCATCGCTACAGGGGCTGACCATCACCGTTTCGGTATTGTGGATCGTATTTGGAGCGATATTCCTGCTCAATACGCTGAAACATACTGGCGCTATTACCACCATTCGTAATGGGTTTACTGACATATCCAGTGACCGCCGAATACAAGCTATCATCATTGCATGGTGCTTTGGCTCCTTTATCGAAGGTGCCTCTGGTTTCGGTACCCCAGCAGCAATTGCAGCCCCTCTTTTGGTTGCTATCGGTTTCCCTGCACTTGCCGCTGTATTGATGGGCATGATGATCCAGTCTACACCGGTCTCATTTGGTGCGGTCGGCACGCCGATTATTGTCGGTGTTAACAAAGGCCTGGATACCCACAACATTGGTGAAACGCTGATCAGCCAAGGGGCGAACTGGGACATCTACCTACAGCAAATCACCACCAACGTAGCATTGATCCACGCCACTATCGGCACCTTGATGCCGGTACTGATGGCAATGATGCTGACCCGCTTCTTCGGCAAAAACAAAAGTTGGACTGAAGGCTTGGATATCTTGCCATTCGCCCTATTTGCTGGTGTTGCCTTCACGGTACCTTACGCCCTGACTGGCATGTTGCTTGGTCCTGAGTTCCCATCTCTAATTGGTGGTTTGCTGGGTCTAGCTATTGTGGTCTCTGCAGCCAAGAAAGGTTTCCTTGTACCGAAAAAGCAATGGGATTTTGAAAGTGAGGACAAATGGCCGGCAGAATGGTTGGGCTCACTGAAAATCGACCTGAAAGCCACTGACAAGCCAATGAACCTTGCACTGGCCTGGGCACCTTATGTCCTACTGGCTGTGGTACTGGTTGCAAGCCGTGTCAGCGCCGACTTTAAAGCCCTTCTAGTCAGTGTCAGCCTTTCGTTCTCGAATATCCTCGGTGAAACGGGTATCAGTGCTTCTATCCAGCCTCTATACCTGCCGGGCGGTATCTTAGTCTTCGTGGCGATTGTTGCTGTACTGATGCAGGCACGCAAACTCAGCCCACTTGGTGAAGCCTTCAAGGAATCTAGCAAAACCCTGATTGGTGCAGGCTTCGTTTTGGTGTTCACCATCCCTATGGTGCGTATTTTCATTAACTCAGGTGTCAATGCCGCTGACTTGGCCAGTATGCCAGTAACCACCGCTAACTTTGCTTCTGAACTCGTCGGTGACTTCTTCCCGGCATTGAGCGCAACCATCGGTGCACTAGGCGCTTTCATTGCAGGATCGAATACGGTGTCCAACATGATGTTCAGCCAGTTCCAGTTTGAAGTCGCCCAGACATTGACAGTATCGAGTGCCGCTATTGTTGCCCTGCAAGCGGTTGGTGCAGCAGCGGGTAACATGATTGCTATCCACAACGTTGTTGCTGCCTCTGCTACAGTCGGATTACTTGGCCGTGAAGGTGCGACTTTGCGTAAAACGGTTATCCCTACGTTCTACTACTTGGTGATGAGCGGCATCATCGGCCTCTTTATCATCTATGGCCTACACACCACGGATGTACTGATGGGTTAATAACACTCAAAGCAGAACTACAGGCCAGCAATTTAGCTGGCCTTATCTGACAGAACCAAGAACCAAGAACCAAGCCAATATAGGCAAATAAATATTTTGTAGTCCTGATTCTCAATACCAGCCAAACATTCCAACAATAATGATTGAGATCAGTAAGATGGAAATAGCATTCAACAGTTCAGTAATATCGACTGATGCAGGATGAGCAATGGAAAATAAATACCAACAGCTAGAAGCCCTACTCGCTACCCAGATTGATAAAGCACGGATCATCACCGAAGAAGCCAAGCGGCTTGCCTATGGTACTGATGCCAGTTTCTACCGTCTTATCCCTCAGATAGTTTTACGTCTTAATAACCTAGATGAGGTCATTTTTACCATTCAATCCTGCCACCAGCTGGACATCCCTTTCACTTTCCGTGCTGCAGGCACAAGTTTGTCTGGGCAGGCCGTTTCAGATTCTGTTCTTATTACCCTAACCGACCAATGGCGCGGCCATAGCATTCTTGAAAAAGGTGAAAAAATTCGCCTCCAGCCCGGTGTTATCGGGGCCGATGCTAACCGCTACCTCGCGCCTTTCCAGCGTAAAATCGGACCAGATCCCGCTTCTATCAACACCTGTAAAATAGGAGGTATAGCTGCTAACAACGCCAGCGGCATGTGCTGTGGTACAGCCCAAAACTCCTACAAAACTGTTGATAGTATGACTATTGTCTTCACCGACGGTACCGTGCTTGATACCGCCAATGAAGCGAGCGTTGAGGCTTTTAAAGACAAGCGCCCTGATTTGATGGAAGGTCTCACGCGTTTAGTTGGGGAAACCCAGCAAAATACTGAACTGGCAGATAAAATTCGCCACAAATACCGGCTGAAAAATACTACCGGGTATGCCCTAAATGCCTTGGTTGACTACCAAGACCCCATCGAGGTGATTGAACACTTGATGATAGGCTCAGAGGGCACCTTGGGCTTTATCGCCGACATCACCTACAACACAGTGATCGAGCATCCACACAAAGCCTCTGCCCTATTGATTTTCAACGATATCGAAGCCGCCAGCCAAGCCGTATCGGTGCTAGCCAAAACCAACGTCTCCGCCGTCGAGATGATGGATGGCCGCGCATTGCGATCTGTGGCGGATAAGCCGGGTATGCCCGAGTATATCCAAGCGCTGGATCTTGAATCAGCCGCTCTACTGGTTGAGACCCGCGCCAGTTGCAGCCACCAGCTTGAGCAGCAATGTCTAGACGTTATGGCGGCTTTAACAGACTTTACCATCACCCACTCGACGCCATTTACTACCGATGCCAATACCATCGCCAGCCTTTGGGCTATTCGAAAAGGCATGTTCCCGGCCGTCGGCGCAGTGCGCGAAACAGGGACAACAGTGATCATTGAAGATGTGGCATTCCCTGTCGAACATCTTGCAATGGGTGTACGTGAACTTCAGCAATTATTTGACAAATATGATTATAGCGAGGCGATCATCTTCGGCCACGCCCTCGAAGGTAACTTACACTTCGTCTTTACCCAAGGTTTTGAAGCAGAGTCAGAAGTGAACCGCTACGGTAGCTTTATGGATGATGTTGCCGAACTGGTGGCCGTCAAGTATCAAGGTTCGTTAAAGGCCGAACACGGTACCGGACGTAATATGGCCCCTTATGTCGAGCTTGAATGGGGCAAGGATGGCTATCGCCTGATGAAACAAATCAAAGCTCTGTTTGATCCTGACGGTTTGCTAAACCCAGGGGTGATCATCAATGATGATGAGAAAGCACATATTTCCAACCTCAAACCGATGCCTGCAGCGGATGAAATCGTTGACCGCTGTATTGAATGCGGCTTTTGTGAGCCGGTTTGCCCGTCAAGAACGCTCACACTCTCCCCTCGACAGCGCATTGTTCTTTACCGTGAATTACAGCACCGTGAGCGAGAATACCTTGCAGGCAATAGCCGGCGTCCACCGGTAGATGAACTCAAAGAAGTGTTCGAATATCAAGGTGTCGATACTTGTGCGGCAACCGGCCTGTGTGCTGATCGTTGCCCGGTCGGCATTAATACCGGCGATCTAGTTAAGAAGCTCCGGGTCGAGAAGTACCAACGATTTACCCCTATCGCACGCTGGACTGCGGATCATTTCGCTGCTACTACTACCATGGTCAAGGTTGGCCTCAAGAGCAATCAGGTTGCGCGTAAATTAGTTGGAGACAAAACTGTGGGGGCACTCACTAACGGGCTGCGCAAAATGACAGGAGGTGCAACTCCAGTTTGGATGCCGGAATACCCACAATCTAACCCACACAAGATTAATCAGTTACATACCACTTCTGCACAAGCCGAAAGCCCAGACAAGAAAGTGGTATACATGCCTTCCTGTGCTAGCAGGACAATGGGCCAGCAGGATTCAGCCCAAGACAACCGTCCACTGACAGAAGTTACGCTTTCACTACTGGAAAAAGCGGGCTTTGAAGTGATCACCCCAGAAAAGCTCAGCAGCCAATGCTGCGGTATGCCTTACGATAGCAAGGGGATGAAGGATATTGCTTTGCAGAAGGCCAAAGAATTGGAGTCATTGCTTTGGGAGGCCAGTAAGGAAGGCACATACCCAGTGTTAATGGACACCAGCCCGTGTGCCAAACGCAGTCTCGAAAACTTTACCCAGCCTTTGGAAATCCTTGAACCTGTTGGCTTTGTGTCGCGCTATTTGCTGCCACACCTCTCTCTTTCTCCAATCCAGGAGACAGTGATGCTACACGTGACTTGCAGTTCACGCCGTATGGGTTTGGAAGCTGACATGGTTTCTCTGGCCAACGCTTGCGCAGAGAAGGTGGTATTGCCAGAACATATCCAATGCTGTGGCTGGGCGGGTGACAAAGGCTTTACCACACCGGAGTTGAACGAAGCCGCTGTCGCGCCACTAAAAGAGCAAGTCCCGGCAGACTGCACCCGAGGTTTTAGTAATAGCCGGACCTGTGAGATCGGTTTGTCCCACCACAGTGGGATCCCGTACCAGTCTATTCTTTACCTAGTGGATGAAGCCGCGGTGTAACGCAGATTGTCCACCCAATAAAGCAAAGCCCAAACTAGGCAATCCAGTTTGGGCTTTTTCATTCGATGGACACGGTAATTTAAGAAATACTTTCCACTTCAGCTTGTTTTTGCTCCATCAGCCAAAGTTCAATTTCCCGGGGTGCGAAGATCAATGGATCGCCAATATCTGAATCTTTAATATCTTGAAGTTGTTCAGGTAATGTATCGATGATCAACTCGAGATCTTTGTGGCTATGGATATGTTCTTCGAAGATCCTAACCATCTCATGGTTATGATCGATGTCCCTTGCTTTTGCTGCCGTCGCCAAGCCACTTAATAGAGTATACCAAGTCGTCATTGGCCCCTGTATGATTGATGCTGACTCCGCATCAGAGTCAATAAAGGCAAACGGAACTGTCAACATGGGGAACTCCCCTTTCATTGCCGCGAATATCCAGTCGGTATCAAAAGAAAAATCATAAACAGAAGGCTTGGCCAGAATATATTGGATGACCTCGCGATCATATAACTTAAACGCCGCTTGCGTATCTTTGATGTTATTACTGAAAATGGCGCGCCCAATCATACGTTGCATATGGCGCAATGTTTTAATACCTATCCCCCAACGCTCTTCCTGCTTAACCAAAATCGAATCAGGGTGCTTGCGATTACCCAACACCACTTTGGCATCTTCAGACACATAAGGTTTTAGCAATAACCCCAACTGACCGAGATGTACGGAATTATCTGCATCTGTGTACATCACACAATCAACTCTATCGGCCATTGCTTGCTGGCAGCCTAGAATAATAGCCCCACCTTTTCGGGAATCATCTGCTGAGGCAAGATTCTGCAGCGGACCTTCAGAAACGGGAAGCTCATCAGCAAGCCTCAATACAGACACTTTATCTTTGTCTGGATGCTCAGCGAGAATTTGTTCGGCTATACCGGCACTATTATGGGGACAGCCGTCATCGACTGGATATAAATGCCAGTCTACGACCGATCCCTGGGTGATCCAGTTGAGTTGGTCAATCTTAACCCGCAGCGAGTCTTCGCCATTTGGATTCAACGAAGTTTTCTCATTTAACCGGTTATTCTCGCCCCACATCGCGAAAACGACACCGACAAGCAGCGGCCGCTTCAATTTGAGCACATAACGTTTGGATTCAACTAATTTAACTGCTAAGCGAAACTCAAGGGGACAATTATCAGAAGAAGCGAGCAGCTGGTAGTACTTGGTGTTGATATCAGTCAGGCAATATAACGTATTGGCAAGTTGCAATAGTCGCTTCTGATGTTGCGCCTCCGTCAAGTCAAAACTGTCACTGGCATTATCAAAAGCTTGTTGAACAATTTTTTCTGATGCTGTCATTGCTTATCCCTCTTATTTACTCCCTAAAGTACTCACCCACAACGACAACAGGGCTTAAATTAAGCTTAGTAATGGCGATAAGAATGACAAATTTTTTACGCAATCAATTGCATTAAAAGCATGATTTCGATGTGCTTTATGTCACAAAGTCACCATTTGCTTTTAATGCTATTTTGAATAGGTATGTCTAGACGGGCAGCAGAGCTAGATAATTTATGCCCTACTGTGTAACTGGCGCAAAACTTCGACGCTGCAAAGGGGCTACAGCCTGATTTTCAGCCGGTTCAAAATGCCCAGATGGGATAACAGAGAGTTCGGCTTCATTATCCGGCTGTTGGTTCTGGCCTTGCTTATTGGGAGTAACAAGTTGCTTTAAGTCCTGCTCTTGATATTCAATTTCTTCAAGCGGAGTAACCAGCACTTTTTCCCTAGTTTCAGAAACATCTTCCGATAAGCTTTGTTTGTTGACCTCTTTTCCTGAATCAAGGTCTATCACAGGCTCAGTGGCTTGCGAAGTTTCTGTCACCGTCTCTATCGAATCTGGATTCGCGGTTTGCGTGACTTTTGCTGAAGCGGGTCCGGAAATAACAATCCCTTTGCTCATGACAGGCGCCGTTTGCAGTTTTACTTCGGCATCCGAGACGATAAAGCGACGGCTTACAGATGATTCAGTGGGGATCGGGATCGGCTTTTCATCTTCAAGCTCTATTACCCCGTCCTGTTGAGGCTCTTGGTCAACACTTTCGAATGCGGCTTCCTGATGGCTTTTGGTTGTATCTTCTGCTTGTGAAGGTTCAATCTTGACGCCGGTTGGAATGACATGCTGCTCTTTGCTGTAAGAGGTATTTAAGCCGCTGAGTTTCTTCCCTCCCTGCGGTGGTTGATATACCGGATTTACAGCAGGTATGGCCGCCACTGGCTGAACACCTGTAGCCTGCACTTGTCGGTCGGCCAAACCCAGCTTGGGGCTTTCAAAGCTAAATATCGAGAGCTTTTCATCCCAGCTCTGTAGCACTGCCAATTCATTTTCCCATTCACTATCAATACTCGAGGCTAAATCGGCGACCTGCAATTGCGTTGAAAGCAAAGTGTTTGCATGCTCATAACGACGGTGAAGCTTCTTCCTCATTTGCTTCCAATTGGTCCCGCCAGTCATAAGGTAACGGGTACTGTCTGCCCAATATTGATACGCCATAGCGTCATTGGCTTTATCCGCAGAAATCGCAGCCAACGCTTCGGATAAACCGGCAAATTGCCACATCCGCTTACGACCTAACTTGGCTTCCGAGCTCAAAAATAAAATGGTTAGCCGGTGCCATTGCTCAGATGCTTGTTTATATCGCCCCGCATTCACCAAGTGGTTTGCCTTGGTGTAGTAGTTGAGTTCCACATCCACGGCAGATGCGCTTGCCTGCAGAGGCATTAAGACAAGAGTGCAAAAAACAATAACCAACCGGTAAACACTATTCATCGGAATGTCTCCACCATGCACTTTTGAGGATGATAAAAGCGGGAGTCAAACTGCACGTCTCGGTACTCACGCTCTTTGGTCGGCTGGTACAACTTACCGTTTGCTTTGTAGAGCAATGCTTCCAAAACCCCGGCATTGGTTTGAAGGGAAATGCTTTTTTCGTAACTGCTGGTGAGCTCGTAACGACCTTCATACCAGCCTCGGTCGGGATCATAAAGTTCCCTAACCAACGTCATTAGACGGTTGGTATAGTCCGTTTTCCACAGTACCCACATCTGGAATGCAACACGGGTTGAAACAAGTGCTTTTTCGTCATGATCACTGCCATCCTCTGCTACGGTTATCCATGGCGTGCCTAGCGCATAGATACTGTCGTAGACAAAATACGGTTCACCTGTTACCACGTGCTCGCCACGGGCAGTATAGATACGGTCAATATCCCAGCGGGATTCCTGAATACGGTAGACGGAATCGGCCATCGCAGAGAGGACTTGGTTGCTATGCTTGGCATCCGACGACTGCCTGTCGTCAATCTTGTCCCAGTTAAACTCCAACCCAAGCAGTAAGTACGGCGTGCTATAGACCGGGCGAAGCACATCGTAATCTCGGGGGTCACGGCCGTCGAACAACAGGTCGATACCATTAATTGTGACAACCTCATAGGGGTCCAACAGCATGGCTTTTTCAGGCACTATCTGCCAGTCCAAATATCCGTATGCCGTGTATTCTTCGATACCCAACCTGCCTTCTTTATACCGAAAGACATTGCCATTGTTTATCGCTCCTCCGTATAACTCTCCTTCCTCCGTGACCAGTTCACAGAAATTCCAACGTAGTACCGCTTTATCGACATACTCTGAAAATTCAGGGTTACGTTGTTTGACCATAGCCAGTGCTATTAGCAGCCGGCCAATATCGATAGAAGACCAACCAAGCTCACCCGGTTGGCCGCCATAATCAACCATCTGGCCATGAACGGTACTGTAAACCTTGTTGGGGACACCCGTTAAGCCCAGTGGCATTTCGTTAAGGAAGGTCAGCACCATGGTCAGTCGTTCATCGTGCTCTTTGCTGGTGATGAACTCAAATTCACGGGCAGCAATAAGCGCAATGAGGTAATCTGCCAAGTTAGAAAGGTTCGTCGTTGGATAGTTATCAATGGCATTCACCAACCCCGTAGTGAGGTTGGTGTTGTTCTCTACATATGTCCAGGCAATTTGCGCCCACTCAAGCTCCTGCTCGGTAAGTGAGCCATAGCGTCCCTGCCGCAACATCTGCGACTCATTGACTGAGGTCATTCCACTTTGGACGCCTTGATATACCACCCCACAAGACGTCAGGCAGAGCAAGGTGGTAGCAATTACCGCTTTTTTCAACATCTAATCCCTTACTACAGCTATTACAGCCTGCTGTTGAACGCCCCTTTGCGAGGCAGGCATTGTCCTTCATAGCCGAAAGGTGATTCCAGTGCCTTCTCCCACAGACTTGGGGCTACATCATCCTTATAAGTCAGTAGTTTACCTTGTTGCTTATAGAGCAAAATCTCCAATGTGATGCCGTTATTGTTCGAAGTAAAGGTATTGATCAAACCGGTACCGTTCTCAAAAATCCCTTCGTAGAAGCCTTTCTCCCTGTCATACAAATGTGAAATATGGTCAAACAACAGATCGGTGTAAGGTGTATCCCACAACACCCACATCCCCATTGCCCCTTTTATCGCAACAGCCGAGAATTGCGGCAAGTACTCACCGACTTCTGAAATAGTGTTCCAGGCAAATCCATCAGTATAAATGGTGTCGTACACGAAATATGGAGGGCCAGCTAGCTGGTGCTCGGTACGGGCTGTAATAATACCTGTTTGCTTGTAACGCTCTTCCTGAACGCGGTAGATCTGCAACGCAAACTCGGCCATCCACTGGTTGGAGAACTTATAATCGTGCGGGGTACGGTCATCGACCAAATCCCAGCCCATCTCGATACCGTCCAAGACGTAGCTCTCGGTTACCACATAACTGTGGGCCTTGAGCTTACGCGGGTCACGGGTGTCATATGGCACATCGTAACCGTATAGGTTTATCGTGCTATAAGGCTCAGGCATTGAAGCCTGGGTGGTGTCAAAGCCCCACAGCTGGAAGCCTTTTGCAGCGTACTCTTCGTAGCCCAGGCGCCCTTCCTGCAGGTACTGTACTGGCTTGTCTTTCTCAAGCAAGGCACCGAACATGGTACCGTTTTCATCAACGACATTACACCAATTCCAGCGCAATAATGCCGAGTCAATGCTAGTGCCATATTCAGGATAGCGGTGTTTGATGATATGTAGCCAAATCAACAAGCGGCCAAGGTCGAGCGCCGAATAGCCAATCTCACCGGGTTGGTTACCGTAGTCCACTTTAGCCGCTGTTTGGGTGTTATACGCTTTATTCGGTAGCTCATTCTGAAACAAATCCAGCGTATTGAGTGTTGTCAAAATCCTAACAAGACGACGGTTGAATTCCTCTTTGTCAATGATCCCTAGTTCGTATGCGCTTACCATGCCCGCCATATATGACGCCGCATCCCACCATGTTACCGAGGGGTAGTTATTTACCGCATTAACCAAACCCGTCGACTCCTGGTAGTTATTTTCAAAATACTTCCAGGCGATACGAGCCATATCCATTTCTTGTTCCGTCAGATTCCCCTGGCGGGCTTTCGGCGTGTTCCAGTGACTCTTCCGCTCCACCACATCTTCAGAAAAACTATTGTATTTGTTACCGCAACCGGTAGCCAAAACCCCTAAAAGGCAAACAATGATATAACGCATTCGATACTCCCTATCATAGTTGCGGTTTACTTCACGCCTACGCTCAGCAAGGCACCATTTTCGATATAAGCCAGAGACTCCAGCACAATCCCGTTGGTATTGGCGGTAATCGCTTTGTTGACTCGGCCATCGATTTCATAGCGGCCTGAGTACCACCCTTTTTCTTTCGAGAATAAATCTTTTGCATCTTCAATCAGCAGGTCGGTATATGGCGTATCGTATAGTGCATACCAGCCAAATGCCGCCTTGGTTGACAGTGTTTTCAGATGAGAAGCATCTTCACCCTGGTCAGTGATGGCATTCCACTCTTTGCCATCGGAGAATACGGTGTTGTAGACAAAGTACGGCGCTTCATCGACATTATCCTCACTGACGGCAGTTAGAATGCCGGTACGCTCAAAACGGTTTTCCTGCGCTTTGTACACACGGTGGGCGAAGATCTTAGATACACTGTCAGCACCGAACTCTAAACTATCAAGGATGTAAGATTCACTGACCACATAGTTATGGGCATGGTATCTAGCCGGATCACGCAAATCGGTTGGGATATCAACACCATCGATATTACGCAGTTCCAGGTAGTCGATATATTTCATCGCATTAAATACGTCGCGCCCCATCAGAGACATCGCTTTAGAGGCATATTCCTCATACCCGATACGCCCTTCCTGAACCAGTTCCATCACTGTGTCATCATCTTGCTGCGGCCTTGAACCGTAAAGGTAGCCATCTTTGATCATTACACCGACATCCCAGTGATTGAGTACCGCATTGACCTGGGTGTTAAAGTGCGGGTACTGCCACACCAAAATATTCAGCGGTACCAAAATACGGCCGATATCAATGGCTGACCAACCAATGCCGTTTTCAACCGGACGGTTTTGGTAATCCACCATTTCTACTGTTTGGGTGTTGTAGGCCTTATTCGGCAATTTGCCATCAATCAGCGGTAGTCGGGCTAGCGTGTTTAGCGCTTTCTCCATTCGCAGCTCAAATTTATTCTTACTGATAATATTGAGCTTTTCTGCTGCCAGCAGGCCCATCAGGTAAGAGGCGGTATCCCACATGGTGGTCGACGGATAACCGTCTACCGAGTTCACCAGCCCGGTATTTTCCTGATAGTTATTTTCAAAGTAGACCCACGCGGTGTTTGCCCACTCATACTCTTCTTCAGTCAGTACCCTGCTTTCACGCACTGGGATGACTTCTTCAGCTTCAAAAGTAATATTACCGAGTACATGGCCTTGATCACGGGTTTCGATACTAAAGGCGATCACCAGCGCAGTAAGGAGGCCAACTAAAAACACGATATGATGCCGTGCATTCACGAGTGCTTGCTTAAATTCCATATTCTAATTCCTCAGATTCCTGTTCCTGCGTCTTATCCGCTGGTGGTGGCGTCCAGTAAGCGGCAGCAATCATTCCCCACATCGCCATCATGTTGTTAATTGTCCAGAAGCTATTGAATATCAGGCCGCCCAGCGAATAACTGCCGAACATGCCGGTAAAGTAGCTAAACCAAGCGAAGCACATGCTAATTAGGCTCAGGCCAAATACCAGCTTCTGTGGTATGACCAAATGACCAAAAGTGCCGTCCTGACGTTCTTTCGGGGTTGCCGGGAAACTGATTTTCCGGCCCCGCAATACCGTCCAAAGTGCCCGCATATTGACCGGGAAGAAGGACAGGAAGTTGGTCTTACCCTTGTAACCTGCTACCCCCCAGGTACCAACCATCATGGCCAGTTCAGCAGTCAAGACAAACGGGATAAAGTGGAGATAGAAAGTCACATCGTAGGCACTGACTGGTGCGATACTGGTCAAGAAGTAGATGATCGGACAGGTAAGGAAAATAATGTTCCATATTGCCGATAAGTTTGACCAGAAACTGGCCCCGTACATCATCTTCTGCTTGAGATTCATCCCTTTTCTAAATAGTGGGTTATCGTTCATAAAGATATCAATCGAACCACCCGAATACTTAAAGCGCTGAACCGTCCAGGTTTGCAGATCCTGCGGTGACAGCATCTTACTCTCTACTTCTGGGTGCTGGACTGAACGCCAGTTACGCTCAGTATCGGAATGGAGCACGATCGAGGTATAGATATCTTCCGAAACGTGGAATTTATAAGGGGTAAATTCCGTATCGAAGATGATCTCTTGTCGCAGGTTATCCGACACATCCTGATCGACGGTTTTCTCTTTAGTGATCTTGCGGATTTGTTTCTCTATTTCCGTGTGCTCTTTGCTGATCTGCTCACTGTAGCTGCGAAGCGCCGCTTCCATGACTGCTTCACGACGGTGGATAGAACCAGCACCACAACAGAAAGATGCATTCACCCAATTACGGCGACGTTGGATCACGTCATAGAACATCTGCGGATCATTCACATATGGATCTTCACCAATTTTTACCGGCCCGTAGAACCTCTCAATCCCACGGCCAATAGGTGCTGCCCACTTACCCAACTTACGGTTTAGCCAGTTTGGCAACCGCTCCCCTTCCGGCAAGTCAAAGAACCATTGCGGTGTCTGAACCCAAGCCACATCAGGGTCTCGGAAGTAGCCCATGGTGTGCTCGAGAATGGTTGGGAATGGACGGGTATCAGCATCACAGATGACAATGAAGTCGCCGTAAGTTTGCTCAAGGGCATTTCGCAGGTTACCAGCTTTGAAACCGATATTGCTTTCCCTAGTGATGTACTCCACGCCCATTTCGTCAGCCAGAGCCTTCATTTCAGGCCGCTTGCCGTCATCAAGGATAAAAATTTTAATATCAATATCGTACGGATAACGGATCTTCTGCGCATCTTCGATACTCAGGCGAACCAACTCCGGCTCTTCATCATAGCTAGGGAAGAACACATCAATACTGATTGGCCGTGTTTCACCGGCCTCAGGACTATCTTTTCCAACACACTCATTGATAGTATGCGGCGGCGCCTTCTTGGGCTCATCTTTGGTCTTCCATAAATTAAATGTAAACAGCACCGAACCAATGAAGGCGCAAGACTCAGCAAAAACAAGTGGGAAGGAAAACCACATGGCGTCGTAGTTCAGCGCATAGGTCCAACGCCACCATAAATACCAAATACCCAAAGTGAGATTACAGGTGGCAAGGTACTGATAGAGTAATTCTCTCGACATACTGTAAGGCACCGGCTCCGGCGGCTTACGATGTTCGAATTCCTTGAAATAAAAATCCATGAGCTCTCACTCCGGTTAATAATGATTAAAGTAAGCGTGATGCACGGCAATCAAACCAATCAGACTGGCGTTGTAATCAATCGCGAACTCATTGACGGCATAAGACTTCTCGCTATCGACATAACTCAGCATCCCCATATTTTTCGGTGCGACTCCAGCTTGCGCCATTTCATTCGGCCCACCGACCAAGTAGCCGGGTAAGCTAACGCCTGTCGCAATTCGGTACAGATGATGAAGGTTACGTACCGAATAGGTGCCACTGTGAGTGACAAAACTCATATCGAAGGCATTGGCCCCCAACAAATAATCAATTTGCGACTGAACTGAGGCCCGGTTATCCAAGCGACCTTTGGCAAAGTCTGCCCAGGCAATTAAGATCCCTGCCTCTGCAGTCATTTTGTTCGAGCCCCAGATAAAACGCTGGTTTGCCACCCTAAATGGTGATTCTTGCGCTTGCTGGATATAACGGGCAGCAACCTTGTCGAGGTCGTTGATCAGTTGGTCCCTGAACTCCCCTTTTTCCTCAGAGAGAATCAGGTGCCAAACCCCCATCGCTGCAGGGTTCTTCCATTCGAAAATATCAATCCATTGCGGGTCATAACTGTCCTGGAAAGCTTGTTTGAACTTCTCCTGACCAGTGGTGATATAGAGCTCTGCATAAGCCCAGAGCCTTTCGTCCACATCGGTATCCAAAGACACTTCTGTATCAAACTTATTGAACATGTATGGACCAGAACCGCTATCATCTCCCTCTTGCCAGTCGAAAAATTGCTCTTTATGTCCTGAAAGGTAGTTGGAGGCATGTATGGCAGCGCTGAGGTATTGACGTGAAAGGTCAGCATCGTAAGGTTTGATGATCCTTGCCGCAAAGGCCATTGTGGCGGCAAATTTGGCCGTTTCAGGCGTGCTGATACCATAGATGTAGCGTGGCTGGGTATCTTGCCAAGGACCTATTTTCGCAGGCCAGCTCGCACCCGATACCTTGCGGTAAACAGCCCCGTCTTCACGTTGCATCTTCAACAGCCAGTCTAATGCATAGATCGATTCATCTATAATGGCGGGTTTATCACTGCCGGGTAGTTTTGACTGAGCATACAACTGAGGGGTTTGCCGATAGGCCTCAAGCAGCCTCGAAACAGTAATTGTCGTGGTTGCGACATATTTGCCGAAATCACCGGCGTCATACCACCCACCGACAACATCTAGCTTGGTGCCGGCCTTGTGAAAAGCGTCGTCCCGAAATATCAAGCCATCCTGCATATGGCTCTCAGGGCGATTCATTCCCGTTGAAATATCTTGGATAGGCATCCCCGAGCGTTGTAGATAAAGCGCGTGGACTAGGCGATCATTAAGTGGTAAGTAGGCATCATCACCGATCTGAAAAGGCACGGATTGACCGTTGTCGGTAACCAACTGATACCAGCCTGCATGATTTACCTTGGAAAAATCAACCGCTGTCACCTTGCGCTCGTCAGGAAGAGAAATTTCACCTGAGCGCTCCAAT
Organism: Photobacterium sp. BZF1; assembly: GCF_014349205.1. Classification (NCBI taxonomy): domain Bacteria; kingdom Pseudomonadati; phylum Pseudomonadota; class Gammaproteobacteria; order Vibrionales; family Vibrionaceae; genus Photobacterium; species Photobacterium sp. BZF1. The sequence continues at coordinate 16,903 of NZ_JACSOF010000021.1, read as the reverse complement.
TCTCCGACAACAACACGACCATCGGCGACCGAGACTAATTGCACCTCATGGGCTTGGTCTGCCAATACATAGGCAAATTTATCCCCTGCGGGGAGGTAGCCCGACTGGTTTACCATGATATCTGCGCTTTGGGCCGAGAAGGCTACGGTTGCGCCGATGATATAGCTAAGTACCTTTGTCATTTTCTAGCCTTCCAAGTCCTGTGCAAGGTAGCGGTTTGTACTCACTGTTTCGCCCTTGCTATCCCTAATCTCTAGTGTCAAATACGAGGCCAACCCCTCTACTGGCTGCCGGGTTGCAACCTCAAGCAATGAATTGGCCGCAATGTTGAGCCCCTCGTATGTCCAACTTTTGCCGTTATAGCTATTGGTCACAACCAAAGAGGCATCTTGAAAGCTATTAAGGGAATCGTTAACCACGCTCAACGTCAACGTGGGCTGTATGGCGGTCAAGTCAGCTTGTGCAACAGCCAAAACTGGCTGGTATGACTGTTTCAGTGCGTAATAACCCGGCTTAGCAGCTCGTTCGACATCCAATACAGACCAAGTGACCGACGGCCAGCTATCCACCAGCATAAACTGGTAAATTGCGGCAACCCCTTTGCCCTTATTCAACCTTAGATGCTCAGCGGCGTATTTGGTCACTAGCCTTTGATATTCTTGAGAATTATTCCAAAAGTGTGATAGAGATTCACCTTGTTGCACAGCAGCAATATTCATTGTTTCATGATGCTGATAATTGTGGTAGTTGAGAGTGTTTAAAACTTGCTCACTTAATGGCCAGCCGTCTTCCCCATCGAGGATATCCTGCAACAAAGACCAACTAGGCATGGACTGGGCACCAAACTCGCTCACAATCATTGATGGTTGGTAAGTCCGGTAGTCCTTGTAGGAGCCCGAGTACCAGCCTAGCCAAGGGTGCTCATGGGTATATGAAGCCTTGCGCACTACCCTTTTGTCGCCTGCTCTATTCAAGGCTTGATAGACACTCTCAGTAAGAAGCTGATTCTGGCTCGGCTGATATGATGGATACTTATACTTCATCCAGGTAGCATCCCACGGCGGCTCATTATGGCCGGACCAGAATGCGATAGAAGGGTGGTTGTAAAGTAAATCTGTCATGGCTTCAGCTTGGCGGGCGGCTTCTAGTGCGAAGCTCTGAGAGTCACTATAGCCCCACTGCAAAGGGAAATCTTGCCAGACGACCATACCGGCTTTATCAGCCAGTTCATAGAAAGCTTTACCGGCCACATGGGCATGGACACGAACGCTATTAACGTTGGCTTGCTTCATCAACTCAAGATCTTGTAGATACTGAGCATCAGACACCTCACCCAGCCATTGGCTGGCGATATAATTGGTCCCTCGGATAAAATAAGGTTTGCCGTTTACCAGAAACTGTTCTTTTTCTGCATCTAAAGCCACTTCGCGAAAACCAACAGCCACTGTTCTCTTATCCGTCAGTTGGTCACCGACTGACAGGGAAACCGTAAGATCATAGAGTGATGGCTCCCCCCAATCCCAAGGCCACCATAATTGGCGGATAGACTGGGGAATTGAAAGCTCAAGCTTGGTTTTCCCTTTTTGAATTTTTTCTTCAAAGGTATAAGTTTCTGCCTTACTGGTATCAGGCGATGTCAGCACCAGCTCTATTGCTACAACTTCATCACGGTTGGAATCTACGGACAACTCTATCTGCGCAGAAGTAATTTGCTTGTCGGTATGGTGAACACGAGGACGAACTTTTAGCGAGTCCACTGCGACAGGGCCAGTTTGCCTTAAAGTGACCTCTCCCCATATCCCCCCCGAGTTCCAATCTTGGCCTTTGTCTGACCAAGCACCACCAGGACGGGTATCATGGTGATTGAGAACGCCTTTAATCAAGGTTTTGTGTAATGACCAGTCTGCGGTTTGCTTCTCGTTCGGGCTGTTAACCCAAACATTGAGGGTATTGTCACCGGCCTGAATCAAACCAGTGACTTCCATATTGTGCGGTATGAAGTAGCCAATTTGGCGGGAAATGTATTTGCCATTAACGGTTACCGCCGATTCATAATCAACGCCATCAAACTCAAGCCAGTAGCGGCCATAATCTGAAAACTGGTCGACGATGAAACTTCGGTCATAATAAGCGGCACCAGCATAATTGATGCCAGACGATTTCCAATGACCTGGTACAGTCACATTGTACTGCCCTGCCCATATGTCGTTTTCATCAATTATCTCTAGGCGCCAGTTTCCATTTAACGATTGCTTATTAACAAGCCAATCACTATTTTCCGAAAAAGAAGCACAAGAAGATAATGAGAATAACGTCATCAATAATATTATTCTCATCTTTTCCCTATTATAAATGGTTACTTTGCGCGTTTTAAAATCTTAAAGGTGTTCTTATTGCCATTTTGAATATATTCAAGATTGTCAGTAAGCTGGACGACAATAATGAACCCCCGTCCTGATGTGGTCCATGTTTCAGGATCTTCAGGATCAGGCTCAATAAACTCACCACTAACCGCTCGGTTAAACTCCTCCTTGCTCATTGAGTTGCCGTAGTCTGACACCTCAAAGACCAACTCATTATCAGAGTTAAAAAAGCATGAACATTCTATTGGTAATTCATTTGAATATTGATAGGCGTGTTCATACGCATTATTCACCACTTCCACAAGGCAAAGTTCTATTTGATCAATGATCTCTTGTGTAACTTGGTTGTTTCGCAAATATTCCTGCATATCTTCAGCAATATCACGCGATACATCTGGAGAACTACTGTACTGCTTACTAAACCTCTCAGTGACTATATCCATTGGTAAGCCCTTACCTATTTAGTTAAGAATGTCTTCCTCTTTACCCGTTGTAGAGGGAATATAAGTAGAAATACTGCCCATGGAACCCATCATAGGTTGCACTTGACGCCGGTCATTAAGAATATTTACCGCTTTGAGTTCACTTAGAGACTGGGTATAGCCATCATGGCTAATGAAGTAATCTCCAAACACAGTTTTTTCTTCTACATAGGCAGCAGAAGCAACATGGATATATTCACTAACTAAGCTTTGCTTAATGACTGCTCCGGACTCCACTTTACTGTTGGCACCAATCACTACAGGGCCTTCTATAGTCGCACCGGGTTGAATTTCACAACCACTACTTACGATAACAGGGGGGGTAATATCACAACTATCAATATCAAAAACCGTATTAATGCCCACCCAAATACCAGGTTTCACTTGAGTGCCTGGAATTGGATAGCCTGGCACTTTTCCTTTCATGATGTCGCTGGTCACCGTCCAGATGTCGCTGATATTACCGACATCAAGCCATTGGAAATCCATACTCGTCGCATAGAAATCAACTTTATTTTCAACTAACTTAGGGAACAGTTCACTACCAATGTCATATTCCTGTTCCGCAGGAATATAATCAAAAATAGCTGGCTCAAAAATATATATACCAGTATTGATTTGGGTTGAAAGAGCCTCTTCCATTGCTGGTTTCTCTTGGAAACTAGTGACTTTTCCATAACTGTCAGTGACAACGACACCGTATTTTGACACTTCTTCCAGTGCGACATCACGGGTAACAATAGTCGCTATACCACCATTTTTTTTGTGACGGCGCACAGCTTCAGTTAAGTCCAAATCAATCCAAGCATCGCCGCATACCACAACAAAAGTCTCATCAAAAAAGCCTGAGAAGTCTTGGATTTTTCTCATCCCTCCGGCAGATCCTAATGCTTTGCTGACAAAATTGCCATCAACAATCTCACCCTCGTAGGAGAATGACAGTTGGACATTGAAATGATGGCCATCGCCAAAATAATTTTCGATAACTTCAGCCAAGTGGCTGGTATTGACCACAATTTTATCAATACCATGTGATGCAAACAGCTGAATCATTGATTCCATCACGGGCTTACCCAAAATAGGAATCATCGGCTTAGGTATTATTTGGGTAATCGGCCTAACGCGTGTTCCTTTCCCTGCGGCGAGGATCATTCCTTTCATGCCATACTCCTTTATGCCATGGTTGCGACAGCATCTTCAATAGTGTCGAAGCTGGTGATCAGCTTGTCCATACGGGTTAATTTAAGTAACTCTTTAACCGCACGCTGCGGATTCACGACACTGATTTTCTTACCGCGAAGCATTTTATAAACAGCCATTACAGCTCCTAGGCCGCTGCTATCCATAAAACGGACTTCGGATAGATCAAGCACAAGATGACTGCCAATACCTGCAGACAATTTCTCAACTTCTTCGCGGAAACTAGGTGCTAACTTCGCGTCAAAGCGTTCTTCTTTTATTTGAAGAATTGTGCATTGACCTTGGTTGATAGTTTCATATTGCATAGCTGCTCCCTTTCTGGATTGCCTTTCCATTCAACAACAAGCACGCTGACGTCATCATCAAACTGCTCAGCCTGCTGCCAATCTCTTACATTGTTGACTAACAACTCTGTTTGTAACGTGGTTGGCTGATCTTTCAACTCAACAACCGTTTTCCGGAAACCCTCTTCCGAAAACATTTCATTGCCTTTTTCCGCTTCAGTGATCCCGTCGGAATACATCCACACTTTATCGCCAGGCTCTAGTTGGATATATGATGTGTCGTATTCAACGAAATCAAAGGCCCCAACGACAAAGCTTTCTTGGCCAATAAACTCTGCGTCCCCCAACTTCGAGTGCAGCCATACCAGTGGTGGATGACCCGCGATAGAGAAAGCCATTTTCCCTGTTTTAATGTTCAATACGGCATACACCATAGTGAAATACAGCAAGTTATGATCATCACTAAGGTATTGCTCGTTAAGCCGCTTTAAGACCTCATGAGGAGGTGTGATGCGATAATACGGCGGCTCATCAAGAGCGGTTTTCACTATTGAGCTGTGCCCTGAGCTCACGGCAATACTTTGCTGCACCGAAAATGACAGCAATGCCGAAGACACCCCATGTCCGGCGACATCCAACAAATAGATGGCCACATGCTCCTCATCGAGGTTCATGTAACCCAGCATATCGCCACCTATTTGGGCACTGGGAATTGATACATAGCTCAACTCCACCCCAGACATCTTTCTTTCTGTCGGAAGAAGACGTTTGAGCAACTCCCCAGCCGACTCCAAATCTTTTTTCATGGTGGCATAGGCACTATCAAGCGCTTCATTTTTAGTTGTAATTTCATTGTGAAGTGCCAGTGTGCGGAAGCCGGCCTGAATTCGGGCCACCAATTCATCAACATGGGTATCTTTGACAACAAAGTCATCGGCTCCTGCATTGATGCCGCTAACAATAGATTCTTTATCATCCTTGCCAGATAACAACATGAAAAACAGGTAACGACCGTAATCTGCCGACTTCACTCGGGAACACAATTCAATGCCATCCATCTCTGGCATCATCCAATCGCTAAGCACGAACTGGATGTCCGGGCGTTCCTCAAGGACCTGCAAGGCATGCATACCATCGCTAGCAGTGATAACGTCAAAACCACGCTTAGACAGGACTTTCTCCATAAAAATAAGCATGGTTCTGTTATCGTCAACCAGTAAGATTTTCTTCATCCAATCACCTGTAAACCATGCGATCCAAGCATAAACACATTGTTGCACAAGATTTTTTTTTACGTCAACCAATATGCAATCGCTTTTATGTACATCTACATTCTAGTAAGGTTTATTAAACACAACAAAAAATTGTTCTTTTTCTGTTTGTTACCTCAAAAAATTACTTGTAGTTGATTTACTTTGTATACGAAAACAGCCTCTACTAGTGACTGTTTACCCTCTGGCACATAAGGATGATGGGCTTGCGTTGCTTCTGTTTTGTGATATTTCCTCTATTGATCGCTATGCCCTGCATGGCCGATGAGTATATGAGTGAAACACGCAAACATGCACCAGCCCCTATCTCGCCCTCGCTGACACCAGCCAGTAAGATATCGAGTGTGGAAACTGATGAAGAGCCCAGTGAAGCTGATCTGATTTGGAAAGGGGTCTCCAGCTCCTTTCACCTGCCTTTCGAGGAGTGGGAAGAGAACAAAGACAAATCCTTCCTACACGGGTTGAGCGGCAACCTTGGTTTTGGTTACCCACTACTGGAAACCCCAGCAGCCAATATCCCGGCCAATGCCACTAACGGCCCGTCCAACACCAATATGACCACCACCCTTTCGCTCAAGTACACCATTTTGGGCAACTGGTTTGTGTCCGGCACACTTTATTACTATTGGGATGCAGACCAACAGCAACCTTGGAATCCCGACTTTACCTATGTTTTTGGCTACAGCGACTGGCGGCCCTACACCTTTAGCCTAATGTACGCCAACTATGGCGGTAACCGGTTCAAAGCCACCGATGAGCAGCCTGTCACTAATTTCAACCAAGGTACTTGGTCGCTAGGCTGGAAGTTTCCGGTTGTCGATCCAGTGAAAAGTTGGCTGACCTTCACCGATGAGGGAGCTATTGGCTGTCAAATTGATTTCAACTACACCCCGGAATATTTCGATCTTGCCACCACCTCATATATGACAGGCCACAAGACCCTAAGTCTAGGTTGTAAGTACTCTATTTTTGGAAACTGGTATGTTAATGGCACTGCTTTCTACTACTTCGACAGCGCCCAGAAACAGCCGTGGAACCCTGACTACACCTACGGTTTCGGTTACTTTGACTGGCGCCCCGGCACTATTACCATCCAGTACAATAACTACTCAGGAAACCGCTGGAATTCTTCCGACCGTGCAGACGGGACCGGGCGTTTTAAAGATGGGTCTATCACTATCGCCTACTCTTTTTCCTTCTAACTCACATTTCGCAATTTGCGTCTGCAATTTGCAAAAATCCATATAGCAATGCCTATAAATCCGTCTATTCTTGATTTTACAACACCATATAAACACCAATGCATAGGTATGTTTTTTTGCTCGCCAAAATAGCTAAATAAAAACAACACTTTAGATTCAAAGGCATCACCAGGACAGTTATAGCAAACAAGTTGGCATGCATCGTGCTGTATATCCAATATCAATCATCGAGTTACCAATTTCACAGCGAGGTCAATATGGAAGGGACTAAATACAACGACAAAGTAACCGGCACAGACAGTGATGATAATATCAACGTACGTTCTGGTAGCGATGAAGTAGAAGCAAAAGAAGGGAACGACTTTGTTGTTGGCGGTGAAGGTAGTGACAAACTCGCCGGTAACGAAGGTTCTGACACCATTTTCGGTGACCTAGAATACGGTGACGAGCCTCCGGCAGAACCAGCACCAGACGATAGCTGGGGTAACGCCCAAACCGTTTACAGCTATGATGCCCCTGAAGAGCCGGAAGAGTCAGTCACCCATACAGCCCGCCTCGGTAACTATTTGGTTGATGGCAATGGCTCAATCAACGCCAAATTCACAACAACCCAAGCTTACGATGTTGTCTACGTCCAGCTTGTTGATGAAAACGGTAATGTCGTCGACAAGGCCGCCACAACAATAAATGAAAATGGGGAAATCGAACTCGATTACTCATACGGCAGTGACAAGTTCAGCAACGACAGCATGGTTTCTTTCGAGCTGCTCGACAATGACGGTAACAAGATTTCTGATGTCGAAACCGTTGAGATCGTTGCGAATAATATTTATGACGACACCATTTCTGGCGGAAGCGGCGATGACACTATTTTTGGCCAGCAGGGCTCGGACACCATATATGGTGGCGAAGGCAGTGACTTCCTCGATGGGGACATCAACGATGATACGCTTCACGGCGGTTCGGAAGACGATGTTCTAATTGGCGGTAGTGGGGAAGATATCTTATATGGTGACGAAGGCAACGATACCTTGCTCGGCAGTGACGGCGACGACACTCTATACGGCGGCGATGGCGATGACACCCTTCTCGGTGAACTGGGCGATGACACCATCGAAGGTGGTGCTGGTGCCGATATTCTTGTGGGTGATGACGGCAACGATACCCTCTCGGGGGGGACAGGTGACGACAAGCTATTTGGTGGTTTAGGTAATGATGTTCTTGTCGGTGGTGAAGGCAAAGATGAAATTCACGGTGATGCAGGCGTAGACAATATTTCCGGTGGTGCCGGTGATGACTTCATTATGGGTGGAGACGGTGACGATATCATTGACGGTGGTGCCGATAACGACCTGCTCCTTGGTGGTGATGGCAACGACACTATTACCGGTGGTGAAGGCAACGACATGTTGTTTGGTGAAGTCGGTGATGACAACGTCGATGGCGGTCTAGGTGATGATGAAGTCTATGGTGGCTTGGGCAATGACGTGCTTACCGGAGGCGAAGGCCATGACAGCCTATTTGGCGGCGAAGGCAATGATGTACTTGATGGTGGTGCAGGCAGCGATAACCTCCACGCCAACGAAGGCGACGATATTATCAAGGCAGGGGCTGGCGATGACTTCGTCTATGCCGGTGATGGCAACGATATAATCGACGGTGGTGAAGGTAATGACACCATCTTTGGTGAAACCGGTAATAACCAAATTACCGCAGGTCTTGGTGACGACACAGTTTATACCGATGCAGGCAACGATACTATCGATACCGGCGACGGCCACGACACCGTATTTGCTGGAGCTGGCGACAATGTCATCAGTACAGGTGCCGATAACGATACCGTTTATGCCGAATCAGGTAGTGACAAAATTGATGCCGGCGAAGGTCACAACATCGTTTACGCAGGGGACGGCGACAATACAATCACAGCAGGCAGCGGTGATGACGATATTTTCGCAGGTTCAGGGGCCGATACCATCACCGCCGGTGCAGGTGATGATGAAGTTTTTACCGGCGCTGGCAACGATAGCATTGATGCCGGTACCGGAAGCGACAAAGTTTATGCCGGTGAGGGTGACGATGTTATCGAAGGAATTAGCGGCAATAATGAGCTTTTCGGCGAGGCGGGTAACGACACCATCAATGCAGGTCTGAATGCCTCTACCCTTTATGGCGGTCAAGGTGAAGATACCCTAACCGGCTCTGACGAAAACGACTACCTCCACGGCGGTGAAGACAACGACGTGCTTGTCGGCAACAAGGGTAACGATACCCTAGAAGGCGCGGCAGGTGACGATAAACTTTCCGGTGGTGAAGGTAATGACCTGATACTAGCCGGTACCGGTGACGACCAACTTTCTGGTGGACTAGGCGATGATACCCTGGTCGGCGGAACCGGTAATGACACCCTCTCGGGTGGCGAAGGCAAGGACATTTTGGCAGGTGGAGCAGGCAACGATGTGCTTGACGGGGGGACCGGTGTCTCTGAGCTTTACGGTGACGACGGCGACGATACCCTAATCAGTGCCGACGAAAACGACTTGCTCAGCGGTGGCGAAGGCAACGACACTATTACCTCCAATGCTGGTAACGACACAGTCTTCGCTGGCCTGGGGGATGATGTCATCGACACGGGTACCGGAGATGACACCGTATTTGGTGATGCAGGCAAAAATACCATCACTACCGGAGAAGGTAACGACATCGTCTACGGCGGTATCAACGAAGACAATATCTCAACTGGTGAAGGTAACGATACCGTTCTCGCAGGAGACGGTGCTGACCAAGTGGATACCGGTATAGGGAATGACTATGTCGAGGCTGGCGGCGGCTCAGATACCATTAAGGCCGGTGAAGGCGATGATGTGGTCCTGGGTGATGCTGGTGACGATTTAATTTCCGGCGGTGCTGGTAAAGATGTACTGATTGGTGGTATCGGTAACGATACCCTTGACGGTGGAACCGGTATCTCTGAATTGTATGGGGAAGATGGCAACGACACCCTAATCAGTGGCGATGATAACGACATCCTTGGAGGCGGGGCGGGTAACGATACCATTACGGCCAACGCCGGTGATGACACGATTTTCGCAGGCGCCGGTAGCGATACAATTGATGCAGGGGCGGGTAATGACACCGTCTATGGCGAGTCCGGCAACAACACTATCAGCACTGGCGAAGGTAACGATACTGTCTACGGTGGTACCGATGCCGACAATATCACAACGGGCACAGGCGATGACCAGGTATTCTCAGGAGCTGGAGCCGACACCATCAACACCGGAACCGGCACCGACCATATCGATGCAGGTGCAGGAAATGACATCATTGATGCCGGCGAAGGTGATGATACGGTCTTCGGCGGAGCGGGTAACGACACCCTAATTGGTGGTGCTGGAGCTGATTATCTGGCTGGTGGTGAGGGTGATGATACTATCACCGATGACGGAACCGATACTGTACTGGGCGAAGGCGGCAACGACACGCTTACTGCGGCCGAAGGGGGTAGCCATCAGATTTATGGTGGTGAGGGTGACGATACCCTGATTGGTAGCGAAGCTAGCGATACCCTTTACGGTGGTGCTGACGATGACACCATCACGGGTGGCGGCGGCGCTGATACCCTATATGCAGGGGAAGGTAATGACAAGGTTGATGCCGGTGAAGGCGATGATGTTGTCTACGGTGAAGATGGCAACAACACCATTTCACTTGGTGAAGGCACCAATACCCTGTACGGCGGTGCCGGCAACGACACGGCAACTGCCGGTACCGGAAACGATACCCTGTACGGTGCCGGAGGCAATGACAACCTTGATGGCGGCGCTGGCGATGACCTTATCGAGGGTGGTGAAGGCAAAGACACCTTATCAGGTGGCGAAGGCGTTGATACCCTAGTTGGTGGCGTTGGTAATGACCAGTTAAGTGGCGGCCTTGGCAATGACAAACTCTTTGCCGGTGAGGGTAACGATACCTTGTCTGGCGGCGAAGGTGATGATGAACTCCATGGCACAGCCGGAACCAATACCCTGTCCGGTGATGCTGGCCAGGATACTATTTACGGCGGTATCGGTAATGACACCGTAGATGGCGGTGAAGGCGACGATAAAATTGAGACCTTTGCCGGTGATGACAATATCCAGGGCGGTACCGGTAACGATAGCATTGACGCTGGTGAGGGCAACAACATAATCGATGGCGGCGAAGGTGATGACATTATTACCGCAGGTGATGGCAATAACACAGTCAATGAACTATCCGGCGGCGATGACACTATCACTTTGGGCAACGGAAATAACACGGTGTCTGCAGGTGAAGGCAATGACAGTATCTCTACAGGTTCGGGGCACGATGTGATCAACGCTGGAGCCGGCAACGATGTGATTGATGCCGGTGATGGCCACAATCAAATCACTACCGGCGAAGGCAATAATACTGTCACCGCAGGTAGTGGCAATGACCAAATTACCACAGGCCAGGGCGATAACACCATCAATGCAGGTGATGGCGACAATACCGTTACAACTAACCTTGGTAGCGACAAAATCACCACCGGCAGCGGCAATGACCAGATTGATGCCGGTGAAGGTAACGACACCATTAACGCTGGTGACGGTATCAACACTGTCCAATCTGGTGCTGGAAACGATAGCGTCACCGCCGGAGCAGGTAATGACAACATCGATGGTGGTGAAGGTAACGACACCATTAACGCCGGTGATGGTGATAATACGGTCATGGGCGGCCTTGGCAACGATAGAATTACCACTGGAGGTGGTGTTGATAACCTTGTCGGTGGCGAAGGCAACGACACCCTCAAGGCCGGTAGTGGTGATGACGTCCTCAAAGGTGGCCTCGGCGATGATAAGCTTTACGGCGAGTCTGGCAACGACACCCTTGAAGGGAGTGACGGCAACGACTCGATGTACGGCGGTTCAGGTAATGACCTGCTGCGCGGCGAAGCCGGTAATGATTTCATGAAGGGCGACGGCGGTGACGACACACTTTACGGTGGCGAGGGCAACGATACCTTAAGGGGTGGCGGCAACAACGATACCCTGTTCGGTGAATCAGGTAACGATACCCTAGACGGTGATGGTGGTAACGATACCCTGTACGGTGCTGGGGGTGACGACAAACTGATCGGTGACGGCGGTAACGATACCCTATCCGGTGGAGAAGGCAACGATACCTTACAAGGTGGAAGCAACAACGACAACCTTGATGGTGGTATTGGTGACGACAACCTCGATGGCGGTGCGGGTGACGATATCCTATTTGGGCAAGAGGGTGACGATATTTTAGATGGCGGTGAAGGTGTAGACCAAATCTATGCTGGTGCTGGTAACGATATCCTCGTTTTCGACAAAGAGGACATAGACAACACCGATGGGTATACGACCCACTTCAGTGGCGGGGAGGGTTTTGACCTGCTCCAAGTTGGTAATGATGCTGACGGACAGATCATTGATATGACCAACACGGCTTTCCAAGAGTTGGAGGCTGTCGTCATCGACGCTACCGACGCAGAGCTAAAAGTCGGACTCGATAAGGTCCTCAACAACAGCCCTGCTGATAACGCCAGTGAAGGTAACTTTGTCGTGACGGGTGCAGGAAAACTGACATTAGAAGGCTACGGCTGGGAAATGGCAGACGAAGCACCAGAAATGTCAACTGAGTTACGCGATGCTTATGAGGCGAGCAATATCGACACGACTGCCCTAAATGGCTACTCATTCTCGAATGTTGACAAACAAGAGGTCAATATTTGGAGTGATAATGATATTGAAGATATTAGCTTTAATGGCTCAGACGTGTAATTCATTACACTTAGCCAGGCCTTAATGCCCCTATCCAAGTCCCGGTTTAGCCGGGACTTTTTTATAAATAAACACCAATCAAGGGCAATCTGTTTTCCATCTTAAAAAGTTGTCCTATACACTAGGCGGCCGCCCTTCAATACGATGGAACCGTAATGTCAATTAGCTGGATAGCTTTTACCCTATTAGCAGCCTTGAGCCAGTCATGGCGCAATGCCTTTCAAAGCAAATTAAGCAGCCATTTAAGCGTGGCGGGCACCACCCTCGCCCGCTTTATTTTCGCCAGTCCGCTTGCATTAATGTATTTGATTATGCTCTACCAATGGCAGAGTGCCCCTTTGCCGCAGTTCAGTGGCGAGTTCATCTTTTATGTCGTCGGCGCTGCCGTCATGCAGATTGTTGCCACAGGGCTAATGGTGGTGTTATTTAAGCTGGAGAACTATGCAATAGGAGCTGGCCTGGCAAAGTGCGAGGCCCCTGTGTCAGCCGTTCTTGGCGTGCTCTTTTTTGGTACCGTCCTATCTTTTGCAGGTTGGGTTGGTGTCATACTGGGGACACTTGGCGTACTGTTGCTCAGCAGCCCATCGGGTTGGCGCAAGTTGTCGATGAGGACCTTCCTACTGGGTCTCAGTTGTAGTTCCGCCTTCGCCCTGACCTCACTGTGGATACGCGAAGCCAGTTTAAGTTTGGGCCTACCCTTTCCTTTCAGTGCTGCCTGGGTGCTGTTTTTGGTCATACTGCTACAAACCCTACTGATCACCGCATACCTGTTAGTCAAAGAGCGCCACACCTTGGCTGCTATGTTTGCACGTCCAAAACTGGTGATTATGACCAGTTTAACCAGTGTTCTCGGCTCCCTCGGCTGGTTTAGCGCTATGTCGCTACAAGCCGTTCCTTATGTTAAAACCCTCGGCCAGATTGAAATCGTGTTTATGATTTTTATTTCGTATTTCTGGCTGGGCCAACGTATCAGCACCAAGGAAATCACCGCCCTGTTACTGCTCTCCTTAGCTGCCATCTTGGTTATGTGGCAGTAATGAAAAACCGACAATGGCACAGGCAATTGTCGGTTTAACAAGTAGATTTAGCAGATTCAGCCTTGCTAAATGAGATTCTCCATTTCATGGAGTAGTTTTTCTCTTCGAACCGGCTTGGGCACATAGGCGTCCATTCCGGCATCGAAACAAGCTTGGATATCGTCATCGACCACGCTTGCCGTCAGGGCAATAATGGGGGTTTTTGCTAGCTGTTGCTGCTGCTCAAATTCCCGGATCTCCTTGGTGGCTTCAAAACCGTCTTTTACCGGCATCATGCAATCCATCAGGATAAGCGAGAATCCTTGGTTGGATGAATAGATATCAACCGCTTCCTGCCCGTTATTAGCAATATCATACTCAAATCCGGCTTTTTTCAAATGAAGCGAGGCGACCTTCTGGTTAACCAGATTATCTTCCACCAGCAAAATGCGCTTTGGTTTCTCTGGCTCGCTGCGCTTTTCACCGCTATTGGTGCCTGTACTTGCTTGCTGCTGTAGCGCAGCGATATCAGCTATTTTTTCTTGCAAAATCTTTGCTTTGAATGGTTTGGGGACATAATCGTCCATCCCTACGTCAAAGCACTGCTGGATATCATCATCCACCACACTTGCCGTTAGCGCGATAATCGGCGTTCGTCTTAACTGCTGGGCTTTCTCGTAGCTTCGGATCTCTTCTGTGGCCTGCATGCCATCCATAACAGGCATCATACAATCCATCAGCACGAAGGTGTAATGGTTGCCGCAGGTGAACAGGTCAACGGCTTCTTGGCCATTGTTCGCTATATCAAATGTACACCCTGCTTTTTGCAGATGGAGAGAGGCCACCTTCTGGTTGACCAAGTTATCTTCCACCAACAAGACGTGCGGTGCCTGGACCTCATGGTCAGAGAGTTCGGCTTGCGACTGCTCTCCCGCTACTTTTTGGTAGCAATGCTGGAACGCCTTCAGAAGCCGGTTACCCAGCAATGGGTGAGTCAACAATGCCTCTATTTTGTTGCCGAAGTCAGTCGCTTCACTGTTCATATTGCGGATAAGGCACAATGCCCGGTGCTCGTTATTCAACTGTTCGATCATTTCATTCAACTCAGCCAGCGTCGACTGGGTATTTTCGCTGATAATAACAACTTGCTTATGCCCAACCTCAGCAACAGGTACTGCTGAGGGTTCTGCCACTCGAGTATCGACATTTACCCCGAGGAAGGCTAACTCTCTAGTAATACGCGATAACTTCAAGGCATCTTCGCCTATCAAGATAACTTCAGCATCCTGATAGGACGACGGGTGTTCCATCTGCTTTTCATCAACCGGCAGGGACAAGGTAAAGTAAAACCGGCTTCCCACCCCTTTGGTCGAATCAAGGCTAATCTTTCCGCCCATCATTTCAATCAGCTGGACACTGATTGCAAGGCCGAGGCCGGTACCTCCGAACTGTCGGGTTGTCGACTCATCTTCTTGGGTAAAAGGTTCAAAAATGCTCCCTTGGCGCTCCTCGTCGATCCCGATGCCCGAATCAGAGACTTCAAACAACAGCTGGGCAACATTGTCTTTCTCTTCCAAGCATTTAATACCAATTGAGACAGTCCCTTTGTCGGTAAACTTCACAGCATTGGACATAAAGTTCATCAACACCTGGCGTATGCGGTGATCATCGATTACTACCCGGTTCGGAACATACTGATCGATATTGACATCGAGGTTGATCCCCTTCTCTTTGACCTTAGGTGCCACAATAGAGGCAATATCGTAGATGGTTTCACGAATTGCCGTAGAGTGCGCACTGATATGTAGCATGCCCGATTCAATCTTCGAAAAGTCGAGGATGTCATTTATCAAACTCAATAATAGGTGGGATGAGGTTTCAATCGTATTGACATAATCTTTTTGAGTGGCGGTCAGATTGGTATCAGCCAGAACCTCGGAAATACCGATAACGCCGTTGAGCGGCGTTCGTATTTCATGGGACATATTGGCAAGAAAGCTACTTTTTGCCTTGCTGGCCTGAACGGCAGTATTCCTTGCAGCATCTGCCTCTTCTTTGGCGACGATGAGCTTCTCGCGCTGCTCTAGCCTTTCTACCGTCAGGCGTTTTACTTCCTTGGCGAAAATGCTTAGCTCATCTTTACCACTGACATTCACACTCACGTCTGAATCTGCACTGTCTTTGGCATTGAGTATTTTCAAAACCAATTTGAGATTGCCTGTTAACCGCATGGTCAGGCTGATACCGATAAGAAGTACAACAACAAACAAGGTCAAGCTAACAGCAATGAACACGTTCTTTTGCTTGTTAAATGCTGCTATAGACTGTTCAATCTCTAGACGAACTTGGTCTTCGATTTGCCTTCCCGCTGTCTGGAGCCTAGCAAGGCGTGAATTTAGGGCCTCTGTACCGGCAACCATTTCATCAGGCGAAAAGTCGGCTAGATTTGCACTTGCCAACAGCTGGCCTCGGAAGGTATTGCTTTGCTGGAACACTGGATCAGAAAAAGTATCCAGCAACAGCTTCACCTGGTTTTGGTCGGCATTAATTGCCAGAAAACGGTTGAGGAACAACTGCTGGTTCTGGGCCAGCAAACGTATCTCGTTTAGAATATCTTCGGTACTTCTAGCACTATCTTGGCTGTCTGCAGAAAGCAGCCATTGGCTGAACCAACCTTCTTCCTGCGACCAGAACATCAACCACTCTAGCTGGTAGAGAGCGCGTAAATGATTATCGACCGATTCTAGCAATTCGGCGTAATGTATCTTTTCGACTTCAAGGATAAGCTGGCGATAAATATCAACTTGCCACTCAATAAGGTCAATCAGCTCATCACCATCTTGAACGCTTTTAATTTCAGTAAGGTTGGCGATATAACTATCAAGTAATAGATTAACGGCTTTTGCGTCTTCGCCTGTGCCAAATAAGCGCACTACATCATTGCGTATATCGCTTGCCAAAGAGCTATCAGCCACAGCTTCATTCTCAACAATAACGAGTCGATTTGAGAAATGGTACTGGGATAAATTCTCTAGAAACTGAACAGCATATTGGGCTCTTTCGAGCGAGGAGACTTGCAGGTTAATGTGTGAAAGTTGCCGGTTAACTAAGAAAAGCGACAAGCACAGTGGCATCGCGATCAACAGAAACAACTTATGCTTTATAAGCAACCTATTCCAAATCTGACTAAACACGTTTCATCCTGAAATTATTATATGTGCACATTAATTCTAGGATAAAAAATATACTTCCAAATTAAATTGGAG
>NZ_JACSOF010000020.1:0-57240 GCF_014349205.1 Photobacterium sp. BZF1 | reverse complement strand
TAGGGATTTGAACCCTAGATACGCTATTAACGTATGCCGGTTTTCAAGACCGGTGCTTTCAACCACTCAGCCATCTCTCCGTAAGTGCGGCGTATAATACGGGCTGATTCGGCTGTTGTAAAGGGCTTTTCACGCCCATAACAATCGAACGGGCAACAAAGCCGCACCTCGTTCAAACACCCAGCAATTAGTTGTAGGCGCGAGCAAATTTACCTGTTGATGAAGCCTGGTAAGTACCAGCATTTGCAGGGATAAAGACAGACTCACCCTTATTGATAGTCACTGTTTCACCCTCTTCATGGCTCAACGTCAATGGCGCATCAACAGCAAATAGGATTTCAGCACTGTCAGTTGTCAGCGCTTGATTTTCCACTTGCTGGTAAACGCTGAACTTGAAGTCTGGCACTGGGATTGGGTAGTGCTCTGCACCATTTTCAACTTTCGGTGCCATCAATAGCGAATCGAAAGGAATTGGCTGGCAGGTAGTACACGCAACCAGCTCAAGCACGTCCATATACTTAGGTGTCAGGCCGGCACGCAGTACATTGTCAGAGTTCGCCATGATCTCAAGGCCCGTTCCCTTGATATATGCATGTGGGGTACAGGCATACAGGAACATAGCTTCACCTGGCTGCAAGGTCAGCGTGTTTAGCATCAGTGGAGCAAACAAGCCGATGTCGCCCGGGTACTGCTCTGCCAAGTCCAGAATCAGTGCAAACAGCTCTTGCTCTTTATTTGCTTCGGCATAAGCCAGTAGCTTGGCAACAGAAGTTTCTTTGACTTCGCCGTCCAGTGACAGCATCGCTTCAAAGAACGTCTCTAGGCCCGCTTCATTCTGGTTTGCTTCAAGTGCATCAACCAAAGCGTTGATCTCAGCAATTTCCAGTTTACGGAAATTAGCCACAATCTCTGCAAACTCACGGAAACCGTTCATGGCCTGGTAAGGCGTCAAGGCATAAACCAGCTCAGGCTTATGGTTTGGATCTTTATAGTTGCGGTTACCGGCCGTACGCAAAATACCCAACTCTTCTTCTTTGGCAAAACCGGCTTCCGCCTGGGCTTTGCTTGGGTGAACCTGGATAGACAAGGCTTTCTCAGCAGCTAGCACCTTGAAAAGATAAGGTAGCTCACCAAATGTCTCGGCAGTTTGCGCTCCTACTAAAGTCGCTTTATCCGCATCAATAAACTCTGACAGCAGAGTTGGCTTACCATCAACGTCAATTTGCGAACAACCATTTTGGTGTGCACCCATCCAGATTTCAGCCTGAGGCTTACTTTCCGGGTTTTCAATACCAAACAACTGACCAATCGAGGTTGTGCTGCCCCATGCATAATCTTGAATCACGTTATGCATACGATAAAAACGAGGGGAAGTAGACATAGCTTTCCTTATTTCTAATGCAGATTTCATTAAAGCCCGTAGCAAAAGGCTGGGACTCTGATGAAATTCGACTAGCTTGCCGCGCTCTGTTCATTCCAGCAGCGCATACTACCAAAATACACAAGCAAAGAGAGGCTTTTCATTACTTTTCGTCAATTCTTCATGGTTAATCATGCAAACCAACATCAGACATACAGAACAAGTCACCTCATGAGCCTTATGCCAAAAAGCTCCCTCAGACAAGGGAGCTTCAAGGACACGGTAACTCAGGCTTTACCGTATAGCGCTATTGCTAGCAGGGGGAATTAAGCAACAGCGGTTTGCTGTGTTTTGCCCTGACGCATCTTTTTCAGTGATACTGCAACGAGTGCTGTAACAACCGCACCTGCAGCCATACATGCTAGTGCTAGAACAGGTTTGTTCATCGCGCCAAGTAGCGCCACAACAGGGCCACCGTGAGCAACACTGTTTGTGATACCGAACGAGAAGGCCATAACTGCTGCAACCATTGAACCTAGCACGTTGGCAGGAATGACAGACATTGGATCCTGTGCTGCGAATGGGATCGCACCTTCAGAGATACCCACCAAGCCCATTGCGCCAGATGCTTTACCGGCTTCAATTTCAGACTCTTCGAAGATATTGAATTTACGACCAATCACTGTTGCTAGTGCCATACCCAGTGGAGCGACAGGGATAGCACACGCCATCGCACCCATAAATTGAGTCTGGCCGCTGGCAATCATGCCGACCGAGAACAGGAAGGCAACCTTGTTGAATGGACCACCCATATCGAAGCCGGCCATGCCACCCAAGACGATACCTAGCAATACAACGTTACCGGTACTCATGCTGGTAAGTAGCGCATTCAAACCATCCATCAAGCTCGCAATCGGTGCACCGATAACGAAGATGAACAAGCTCGAGATAAACAAACTACCGGTAATTGGCGCAATCATAATAGGCACAAGCGGCTGAATAAACTTGTGGTAATTACGAGTAACGATAAATTTAACGAAGTAACCCACCAACAGGCCGGCAACGATAGCACCGATGAAACCGGTCCCCGCCTCTGCACCGTAGAATGAGCCATTGTTGGCAATCCAACCACCGATCAAACCCGGGGCAAGCGCGGGACGGTCAGCAATCGCGTAGGCGATATAACCGGCCAGAATAGGGATCATCAATGTGAATGCAACGACACCAACATCCAGTACCTTGTTCCACATACTGCCATCAGGAATCGCCATACCTGCTTCTGTAGGCTGACCACCAATTGCCAATGCCAGGGCAATCAACAAACCACCGGTAACAACAAACGGGATCATGTGTGATACACCGTTCATCAGGTAGCGGTAGAGATCCGAACGGGCCTGGGTCACTTTGCTTTCTTTCTCGGCTGGCGCATCATCGCCAGACGCTTGGTATTGAGGCGCAGCCAAAGCTTGGCCAATCAAGCCTTGGGCGTCTTTGATTGGGGCCTTAACACCAGTCTTAATCAAACGCTTGCCAGCAAAACGGGTCATGTCCACCTGCTTGTCACAGCTGACAATAATTGCTTCGGCACGCTCGATATCTTCGGCTGTTGGGCTATTTTTCACCCCGATAGAACCGTTGGTTTCAACTTTGATTTCGTAACCCATTGCTTTCGCGCCTTTCTCTAGCGCTTCTGCTGCAAGGTAAGTATGCGCAACGCCAGCAGGACAACCGGTTACGCCAATAAGGAAACCATTTTCAGCTGCTGGTGCCTCTGCAGCTTCTGTTTTTTCCAGCAGTAAGGCAAGGGCATCTTTTTCAGATTTTGCTGCAAGGAAGGCATCAATAAAGCCGTCCTCAATCAACTTGGAAGACAGCTCTGCCAACACTTCAATATGATGGTTGGCACCACCGTCCGGAGAGGCAATCATGAAGAACAGCTTTGAAGGTAGACCGTCTTCGGCACCGTATTCAATACCACTGCGGCTGATACCGATAGCGACAGCCGGCTCGCACACGGCGGCACTCTTTGCATGAGGCAGGGCAACGCCCTCTTCAAAACCGGTATTGCCCAGCTCTTCGCGGGCATGGATGTCGGCCAAAAACTGCTGCTTGTCGCTGACTCGACCCTGCGCGTGCAGGATGTCGATCATTTCAACAAACACCTCTTCTTTCGTCGTTGCCTTAAGGTTCAGGCAAATCAACTGCTCATTAATCAGATTGGTGATCATGAGTGTTCCCCCTTTGATTATTTATATCGGCATACTGTTTGCCGTTGGGGATATTTTCGGCTTTTTAGCACACCTCTTATAGTGTACCAGAGGGGCATTTACTGGATATTTGTAACACCAGCATTGTTGTGTGATCGGACTCTCATACTGACAGCCTTAATTAAAGACAGCTTAAAACAGCATTTAACCATTAATAATCAATTACATAAAAGCAAAACAACAACTATAAATCCTGCATATATAAAATCAAAAATGAATAATAGCTAGATTTAAGTAACACGATTTTTCACCCTAGCACAGTGGATTTTAGTGATCCGCTTCACGATATCTGACCAAGTACAAGGACAATAGAGGCAAGCTCAAAAGATAATAGCCATTACGCAATCACTTCTGCCAAGGCCAATTTGTACTATGAGCCAAGTCTTCCACCAGCTACTAGAGACCCTGCTTGCCGAACGGGAGCATTTCAACCGCATTTGGTTTGCTGGCGATCATGTCACCCCACCACCATTTAGCTACCAGGTTAACTTTCCCCGGTTGGAAATGGTGATCAGTGGCGAGTACCTCAACGAGTTGGAAGATCCGGATCATGGTATTTCTGAAGTGAAGATCATGGCCGGAGATGCGCTGTATATTCCACCCAATAGCTGGAACAAACCCAATTGGGATACCGACTGCTCGGTGCTGAGCCTGCTGTTTGGCAAGCGCCAGCTTGGATTCAGCCTAGTCAGTAAATCCAAGGGGCAAGCGAGTTTCTACGATGTGCAAAAACACAGTATCCAGACCCGAACGGGTTTCGCCATAGACCACATACTTGCGGCATTAAATGCACTAGCCAAAGAGCCTCTGCAAAAACCGATGGATGAACATCTACTGCAAGCCTTAATGAGCTATTGCCAGCAAATGCTAGCGGCCCCGAGCAGTACCAATAAAAAACGCAGTGAAGATCTCTACCAAGGGATTTGTATCTATATCCAGGAGAATTTCCACCGCCCTATCACCCGCGACTCCATCGCCAAGCGATTCAATATCACGCCCAACCATCTATCGCGGCTGTTTCGCCAACAGGGGCATATGCGTATGGCTGATTACATCACCTGGGTGAGGATTGAGCGGGCAAAGTTCATGTTGAAAAAATACACCTTCCGTTTGAGCGAAGTAGCGACCCGTTGTGGTTTTCAGGACGTGAACTACTTCTACCGGGTATTCAAGAATAAAACGGGGATGACCCCGTCAGATTACCGGGGCAGGGATTAGAGTGGCACCTAGCTCAAGGGTCACTAAAGCACCAGCTTACCGGAAAGGAAGTGACAAGCTGTCGAGGACGACAGCACGCAGCACCTCTGGGCGCGCTTCCTCCGTTAGCAACTGGCAAAAATCAGGCTCCAGCAACCGTTTGGAGAATGACGAAAAGGCGATCAAATGCTCCCGCTGAGGAGGAGCTGGAAGCGCCAAACCGACAACACAGGTCACCGGGCCTCGTTTTGAACCCCAATCCAGCGGCCGCTCCAACGGCGCAATCACCAAGGTAGGTATGTCGACATCAGGGGTAAGTATATGTGGCAGAGCGACACCGTTTCCCATCGCCGTCGACGATACCGCTTCCCTCGCCTGCATTTGCTCGAATAACCGGTTGGCTTTGGTAGGTTGATTAGGCGAACACTGGCGGCAAATCTCGGTTAACACGTCTGATTTTTCAAAGTTACTGACCGATAACTGGGAAAGCGGGGGCAAAAAGCTCAGCTCGTAATCAAACGGTAGGGTGATACAACCGGTTCCCTCACGCTGGCTAATGTGGCGATGGCCGGTACAAATCAAGTGGCAATGCTCAGAGACAAAGTCGGTCAGCACCATACAAGCCAGTTCGGCATCTGAACCTTCAATCATCAACTGGCACAGGTCGCCCGGCATCGAACCCAGGCTCATCATCCGCATCGCCTGCTCGGCATTGGCCATTTTAAGCTGGGAGACATTATGTATCACCACTACCGAACGGAAAAAGCTCGCCAATGTTTTTAACCGGTTGAGCTTCCAGGCAGGTAGCCCCTCAGCATCGAGGGTAAAGGTGATACGGCGTTCAATCATAAGTTGTTTGAGTCTTTCATTATCTCGCAGGGTTGGGGGGATTACAGTTCTTTGCAGCGGTTGATCACCCCAACCGGGTCGGTCAACACCTCTTCGATTGTCACACAGTGGATCTTGCTGCCGGTAAATCGGGCCCGGTGTTCGATTTCGATATCCGAAGCAATCAGGACCACATCGGCCCGGCCGATATCCTGAAAACTCAGTTGGTTCTCGATTCCCATCGCACCTTGAGTCTCGACCATCATTTGTACTCCCAACTGCTGGGCAGCTTTGGTCAGTTCAGATGCAGCCATGTACGTATGGGCAATCCCTGTAGGGCAAGCGGTGACAGCAACAATTTTCATGGGTATTACGTCTCTTTATATTTCTCTTTTATGCCTGCTTTGTACCGTTTTCACCGCTAATAATCTAGCTAGAGAGAGAAGATTGGTTCAAATTTCAAAACAGAACTTGATCTACCCCAGCAATCAACCCGCCTTTCACACGGCCTTTCAATCTATACCCCTAGCCAGACCGCCTTGGTTCCTGATAAAATCCGCCTCCAACAGAAATCCCAAATATCTAAAAGAGAGTGATTCCTATGGGACGCAGTTTCGAAGTCCGTAAAGCCTCTATGGCAAAAACACAGGGCGCAAAAATCAAAGTTTATTCAAAGTACGGTAAAGAAATTTACGTAAGTGCGAAAAACGGTGGTATTGATCCTGATAGCAACCTTTCCCTGAAACGCCTAATTGAAAAAGCGAAAAAAGATCAGGTTCCAAGCCATGTTATCGAGAAAGCGATCGACAAGGCGAAAGGTGGCGGCGGTGAAGATTTCGCAACTGCACGCTATGAAGGTTTCGGTCCAGGTAACACCATGGTGATCGTTGACTGTCTAACAGACAACAACAACCGTACGTTCATGGACGTTCGTCAGGCGTTCGTTAAGAACGGTGCGAAAATCGGCTCTCCTGGTACCACTGCACACATGTTCGAGCACCAAGCTGTATTCCAGTTCAAAGGTGACGACGAGGAAGTAGTACTTGAGAACCTAATGATGGAAGATGCCGATGTATCTGACATCGAGTGCGAAGACGGCGTAATCACTGTATTTGCCCCTCACACTGAGTTCTTCAAGGTGAAAAACGCACTGGCTGCGACTATGCCAGAAGTAACACTAGACGTTGAAGAAATTTCTTTCGTACCTCAAACCATGACTGAAGTTGCTGGTGAAGACGTTGCGAAATTCGAGAAATTCCTTGATGCGCTAAACGATTGTGATGACGTGCAGAACGTTTACCACAACGCAGAAATCGCTGAATAATAGCGAAATCTCGAAAAATCAGCCGGCATTGCCGGCTGTTTTTTTATCTGCGTTTTTTCTCTAGCACTATCAATACTTCAGCTGGCCATAGCTGTTGAATGCCGAGCGGCTGGCAACGGTCAGGGTCGTCGTCACAGACAACGTGGCTGAGATAAAAATTGCCACCATAATCACCAACTGGTATTTCACCGCCAACAAAGGCTCGGTACCACCGAGGATCTGACCTGTCATCATTCCCGGCAAGCTGACTATTCCCAATGTCGTCATTGACGCCAATTGTGGTGCCAAGGCGGCTTTGACTGCCGTGCGAATAAATGGCTGCTCTGGCTTAGGGGCCCCCATCGCCAGATAAAACTGATATTCGTCCTGCTTGTCTTTCAAGCTGCTATACCAACGCTCCAATGCCAATACATTCGCTGCGAGGCAATTTCCCAACAACATACCCGCAACCGGGATCAAATATTGCGCCTGCCACCACGGCTCAGCCTGGATCACTCCCGCCAATAACAAGGGCAACACCACCAACAGCGCAACCATATGACCACTCAACACAGCGGGTAAAACAGATTTAGGCGGTACGCCTGCCCGGCGGCAGATACTAAACCCGGCGACTATGACCATCACCGACAACCACAAGGTGTTGAGCCATGGGTTCTGAAAAGCAAATAGCGTTTGTAAGTAAATGCCTACTATCGACAACTGTACTGTCATTCTGAGCACAGCCGACACCAAGGTCTTGCTGAGGCCAAACCCCCAACGGTGGAACAAACCTAGGGGAATAAGAAAGAGTAGATAAAACCCTCCCAGTGCCCAGTTACTGATCACCAGAGTATCACTCATTACTCCCTCCCATCATGTGCTGCAGCTGTGCCGAGTTAACCCATACAGGGTCGTGAGAAACAGATATCACGGTGAAGGACTGCTTGGTGAGCAGTGAAATGACGTTATCCCTGCTGGCAGGATCTAATGCCGAAGTTGGTTCGTCCATCAACCACAGAGAACGCTCCATCAACAGCGCACGGGCAATCCCTAAGCGTTGCTTCTCGCCGCCTGAGAGTTTGTGAGTTAGTTGCTCGAGAGAATGAGTGATTCCCAGTGTGGCCAAAACCTGCTGACATTTCTGATCTGAAGGGACAGGAAGCGAGCTGGCCTTTAAATACCAGGGCAGCAATAGTGCCTTCAATATCGTTTCTCCGCCCATGACAGCTTGTTGGGGTAAATAGCACAGCTGCTGACGCCACCAAGTTAGGTTTTGCTCTTTAATCGAGGTTTGTTGCCAGCGAATAGATCCAACAGATGCAGGGCGTAAACCTGCAATGACCTGCAACAAGGTTGATTTTCCGCAACCAGAAGGACCACTGATTGCCAAATGTTGCCCGGGCTGAAGGCTCACTGTCAAATGCGAGGCCTGATCGGCTTCAAAGCCAGAACCTAGCCGCTCGGCGCTGAATATTTCTGTACGTTGTTCTGTCATACACTACTCCAATCGTACAGAGATTTTACTTCTCCACCTACTATGATTCAAACCGTTGGTAATCATCAGAAACATTAGTTTAATTAATAACACCCCCAAGCTACTTCAAGATGCAGGTTCAGCGAGAAATTATAAGCTTCTAGACAAGACTTTGTTGTAAATGCACTGACAACCCTCTGAACCCTGCACTTTGAGGTGGTTTGGGTACATTACCGATTAACAGACTGAAATAACCGTCAGTGATGTGTAAATTCCGTTGCCTTGGATGCCCTAAATACCCTTTTCATGGTATGGTTGCCACTGCTAATAAAACAACATCCAAAATGGCGCGCAGCTGATTTTGCTGTGCTTTTTTCCTTTTGTCTTTCGCCTTCTTGCAATCATTATGCGCCCAGAAAATAACAAACATGCTGCGAACGAGCAGCCCACGTCGCCAGACGCATCAAACAGCAATGCATCAGCCGGAAGCAAGGCTGCTGCGACAGCGACAAAAACGGTCAAGTCACCCCTGAAGAAAATCACCAAGTGGGTAGGTCTTGGCCTGCTAACGCCTACTGCCATTATCACTGCCGCACTTGCCGTCGGCGTTAAGGTTGACCTCACCCCATACCGAGACGATATCAACCAGTGGCTAACCACCAACATGGAGCGCGAAACCCGTATTGATGGGGAGATGGGGTTGGTGCTGTCATTCCGCCCCGAAGTACACCTTGAAGGGGTACACATTGACAACATTGAAGCCTTCAACTGGCAGCCAATGCTGACCTCAGGCAAGATTAATGCAAAGGTCGCCGTGCTACCGCTGTTAAAAGGTACTTTGGCTGTTGATTATCTTGAGCTAGAAAATATCAACCTACACCTTGCCAAAGCCCATGATGGTCAGGCGAACTGGTTACTCGGCCCTCAAGATAACACTGCCAACTCAAATGATGACTCAGCAGCAGACAGCTCATCTGCTGGCGAGGGTTCATCGTTACAGTTAGCACTCACTGACCAAATCAGTGCCAGCAACCTCTCTGTTGTTTTCGAAGATCAAAGCCAAGGGCAATATTTCGACTGGTATCTGGACTCCCTGAACCTCAGCCAACCCGACGAACAATGGGAGTTTTTGGCTAGAGGGGCAATAATCGGCCAGCCTTATGATATCCAGCTAACTGGCGATCTGGAGCAACTGTTCAACCAGCAAACCGGCAAAGTCAAAGCCAAGGGCTCTTTCGCCGGAGCCGAGCTGAATATCGAAGCCGATGCCGCTGATATTGTCAACGCCGATATCAACCTGCAATGGCAGGATACCGGCCCCATTGAAGCGCTTTTCGGCCTAGATGTTAAACACGTAGCCCCACTAACTATTTCCACCCACGTTAGTGCGGCGGCCAATAACATCAAGGTCAGTGATCTAATTATCGACAGTCCGATCACCCACGGCGCTGGCTACCTTGATATCGAACTCGGCGATCACAACGTTATCGATGGTGAACTGAACATCCCATTGATAGACCTACGCCCTTGGTTGCAGCCAGAACCACAGCCTATGATGCGCGCCTTTTCCGCTGCCCCCCAACAGTCTCCGCTGCAGCGCGCGCTTGAACAATGGTTGGAAAAAACAACAACCCGTGTCGATCTCTCGATTGACGAAATAAAAGGGCTTGGTACCCCGGTTGAAAATCTCTCCTTGTCGGTCAATGGCAAGGCAGGTGTGCTATCTGCACCCATGACCGCTGACATTGCCGAAGTCCCTTTCCGTGGCCAAGCCTCCCTTGATGCCACGGGTTGGGTTTCTAACCTGGATATCCGCTTGGGTGCCGAGCAATCACCCTTGGGAGAAATGGCCCGCTGGCTGACCGGTATGCCCTACTCCCGTGGTCACCTTGACCGTGCCGAACTTGCTGTTACCACCAACGGCACCAAACTAAGCGAATGGCTGGAGCGTGCCGAACTGTCCCTTGCTATCGACAAGGCTTTGGTTGAATGGGGCAGCGAAGCCAGCTTCAGTATTGACCAAGCCAGGCTCAACGCAGGTATTACCCGTCCGTTCCAGTCAGATATCCAAGGCCAACTAATGGGCATTCCGGCCCATGTCAAAGCCGAAGCCGGAACCCTGCAAGATATCATGATGGGCCGTGACTGGCCGACAACGCTAACATTCGACTCCCCGGCAATATCGGTCGAAGCCAAAGGTTTACTGAAGCATACCCGCTGGGAAGAAGGCAGTTGGTTTGATCTCAAGGTCAATAGTGAAGATGCTAGCTTGCTTAACCCGTGGTTAGGGACCCAGACCAACATCTCCGGCACCATCAATATTGACGGTAAACTCAGCTATCACAATGGCTGGATAGATCTTGCCATGCCGGATCTGGCCCTATTGGAAAGTTACGGTGATGTCACCCTGCGCTGGCAACCTGACCAGCTGCGTCCCTTCCTAGTGATGGATGCGCAGTTCTCGCAGTTGGATTTCACCCAGTTCGGCCAGTTCATCAACGATGAAGAGCTACCGCAGGTCGAACAAACGGTACCAACCCAAGGGGTAAACCTCGATGTGCCGCTATTGGGAAGCGAGTTAATCATTGCCGATGCAGACCTTAACTTCCGGGCAGACAAACTGAAATGGGCAGACCAGCAGCTAGACAAGCTGTCTTTCAGCGGTAAAGTCCGTGACGGCCAAATGAGCAAAGCACCGATCAGCGCAAGTTTTGCCGGCAGCACCTATCAGGGTGATTTGAGTTTGGGTGTGAATGCCGCCAATATCGAAGCCAACCTCAACCTTGCAGTGAATCAGCCGGATATCGGCACCATCCTGAGTCGATTCGATGTGACCGATGACTTTGATATGCAGCTCGATCGTGCCAAGCTTGCCGTCTCCCTGTCGGGTCGAACTATCTTGGAGCTTATGGAGCACACGGAAGTCGATGCAGCTCTGATAGGCGGTCAGGCCAATATTGCCGATAGCTACACCGGCAAAGCGCTCGCCGTTAAACTCGATCAAGGCCGGTTTGTGACAGGGCCGGATACCTCAACCCGCCTAACAATCAATGGTATGGCTGCTGGCAAAGCAGCCTCGTTCAAACTGTCATCGCTATCTCTCAAGGAAGCCAATGACGGCCGTTCAACGCTACCGGTCACATTGGCAGCCAATCTGGGCGACATGCGTTTCAATGCCAGTTCCAACCTGACACTGCCGATTGACCCGCAAGCGCTCAACCTCACCTTTGAGGCATTTACCCCGAACCTAGACCGGTTGGAGGCCTTCAGCGATATTGATTTGCCGCCTTACGGACCTATCACATTGACAGCAAGCCTGGCGATGGATACCAAGGGCTACCACCTCAATGATATGAAGGTACAGGTCAATGACAGCCAACTTAACGGTAAGGGCGCATGGTTCCCGCCACTCAAGGCTGACCAACTCCCGCGCCTTGAACTAGCATTCCGTGCGCCGTTTATCCAGCTTGATGACTTCAAAGTTGGTGACTGGCAAGCTTGGGAGAAAGAAAGCACCGAACAGGAAGCTAGCGACGAACAGCCAGGTGACGACACGCTAAATACTGCCCTGATCAGTACTGAAGGTCTAAACATGCTTAACGCCACCTTCTCGTTGGATGTCGATGAAGTTCGTTCAGGCAAAGACTGGTTAGGTGCAGGCCAATTGCATTGGGCGCTGGAAAACGGAGTTTTCACCCTCAAGCCGATGACGGTCCAACTGCCGGGCGGCAATATCGAGCTTGCAAGTGAAATCAAGGCCAAAGACGATATGTTCGATATCCAGCTCACGGGTAACGTCAAAAACTTCGATTACGGGATTTTGGCCCGCCGCTTGGCGCCGGAAAGCGGAATGCATGGCAATATTTCCACCCAGTTCAACCTGACCAGTTTGGCCAATTCACCAGATACCCTGATGAACAATGCCAATGGCTTCATCGGTTTTGCTGCCTGGCCGCAGGAGTTTGAATCAGACCTGATCGACCTTTGGGCAGTGAGCCTGACCGACGCGATCATTCCGAACTTCACCAACAATGATCCGTCTGTGCTCAACTGTGTCGCTGCGGGCTTGGATATCCGTCAAGGCACGATGAGCCAACGTGACTTGCTGCTTGATACTTCGCGCATCCAAGTCAACGGTCAGTTCGATGCCAGCTATGCCAACCGCGACTTTGCCCTGTACCTGAGACCACAATCAAAACGTGCCCAGATCTTCAGCTTGCAAACGCCAGTTGAAGTCTATGGCAAATTTGAGGACTTTGACTTCTCGGTACCGCTATCGGCAATTTTGGAAACTTCGGTACGCTTCACCACCAGCCCGGTAGTCTCGCCACTACGTTGGCTGGTAGAAAAACCGATTGCCCAAGATGGCAGCCAGCAATGTGAGTTGATCTGGCAGGGGCAGAGTTAGGAAAAGGGCTATGGGCTATGGGCTATGGGCTATGGGCTATGGGCTATGGGCTATGGGCTATGGGCTATGGGCTATGGGCTATGGGCTATGGGCTATTTAGCCTAGTGGCTTAAAAACAAGCCGCCAGCATGAGTGCTCATGCTGGCGGCTTTTCTTTTTGCTCAATCGCCTGAATTAATCACCCTGGCGGTAGCGCTGTTCGACCTCGTCCTGGGCTTCGAACTCATCAAATTCAACCGGCGTTATTTCATCCGAACTGAACTTGAGTGACGCAGGTGCCGAGTAGTTCGGTACGTTATCGTAGTTGAACACCGAGTAGTACTTGGCCAAGTTGGCATTACCAAACTTATCGAAGGTATAACCGTCTTTGCCGGCATACAGCTTGACACCATCGAATGGGGAACGTGGAGGATGGAAGCTGTTACGAACCACATAGGTCCCCACCCAGTCGCTGTCTTCTGGGTTATCCCACGTAAGTTTAACCATGCCACCCTCAAGGCTGGCCCGGAAGTTTTCCGGCGTCTCAAGCGGCTGTTTGCGACGCTCGATATACTCCACCACCAGTTGGGTCGACATGGTGCCGTCGTTCGAGTCCGTCTTCCACTCAACCACTGCATCATGCTGGCGGGAAGCCGAGGTTGCCTTGATGACCAGCTTTACAGCCCGGTTCTGATCATAGCAATCTTCAAGGTATTGCCGGGCTGAACTGTCGAACATAAACGTCTGGCGGGCAGTTTTGGCTAACCCTTCGCTACTGACTTCGTAGCCAATAAACTCTATCGGCTCACTCGTGGTCAGTTGTTCAAAATCAGGCTCATCAACATCCACCATCTCGACAAGGAAGCGCATTGGCTGGTTGATCCCCGTCAGTGATGCACTTTCCAGCACAAAGTAGGCATCTGTAAACACCACATCACTTTGCTCTGACATCCTCGGTAGGGTGAAGTCCACCACGCCGAAAATGCGCTCACCGTTGGCATCATAGCCGCTCTGCAGCTTACTCGCCTCAACTGCGCCGGCTTTGACTGTATGGCAGGCACTGGCCCCAACCGCCAACTGGTAAGGCTTGCGCTGATAAATCAAATCCAGATTCGGGCGATAATGGATTCCGCCACCGAAGCGGCCATAACCGATATCAAACTGCATCATCTGCGAGTCATTGCCCATCGGCAAGCTCACCGGTCCCTGCAACCTAAGTAACAAACGTCCCTTCTCAAGCTGCTGCTCAATCAGCTCTTTCTCCATTGCGCTGAAATGCCAGCTTTTCCAAATCCCCTGGGTCAGCTGATCGGAGTCGATGGCATCACCCAGCGTTTGGATTGGCGTCGCGTTGTGGATCTGCTCGAAATCGGTAATATCGCTGATATCGTCCGGGTCGAGGATCGACACCGACCATTCCCCGTAGTTTTCAATTTTCGCCCCGACACGATTCATCGGATAAAGCGAGAACAGTGCGTCTTTGATCTTGGCATCAGCCGGCAACCGGCTCATGTCATAATCAATCACCCCGTAGCAGATCCCTTTGGTTTTATTGACTCCAATAAACAGCGAGTTATGGCCAAAGTGTTCGGCATTATTGCCTCGGGTCAGCTCCCCGACATAACCGATTTTTTCCGGACTCGGGAACAAGGTAAACGAGAACTCATCACGCTCCAGCAAGGTTTTGATTTTAAGCTCAGGGGCAAACGGGGATTTAATCCGCGTTACCCGGTTTACCTTGCGCAAATTATAAAAATACCGCCGGCCAGATTTGAGCTGCTTGTCGGTGTAGCGTAACTGCGAGGTGATTGCGATCAGGTTATCGCGGGTGCAAGGTGCTTTTGGCGTTTCACTGCGGTAGATCTGGTAATAACAACCTTCATCCTCAGCACCGGACTCCCAAACCAATTCAATGGTATTGGCTGTGATTTCCTTGGTCGAGAAACTCTCCGGACGGCTTGGTGCAAGCTTCGAATAATCAATTGTCGTCCGCAAAGCATAAAGCAGCGCGGGAATGTTTTCATCGACACTCTGGGACATATTGATCAGGTAATCCGGTATGTTCCGGCTCCCCACCTCGACCACGGTCGACAAGATACCACGATCGTAATAATACTCTCGCCCACTACCGTGGATAAGGTTAGCGGGCGGCTTACCGCGATGAATCCCATACTGGCGATTGGTAACCTTGTAGATCTCCCGAGCCATATTGGCGCAGAGGATATTCAAGTCAGTCCCTTCAATTTCAGCTTCGTGGTTGAACTTGTGGGCAGGGAAAAACACATTGCCTTGCGAGTGGTAATCCAGCGCCACACAGATATTGTCACGGCTTTCCACAAACTGTTTGATCGCTTGTGTTTCCGGCTCGGAAAACGGCCCCGGACCACCGTAGATATTCGAATTGGTCTGGGTCGACTGGCGGAAGTTGATACCGAAGTTACGATTAAGATCGACCCCGAAAGTACCGTCGCCGTTATCCCTGCGGTTTTTGCGCCAGAATGAAAAATGCTTACGGGAGTATTCGAAACCATCAGGGTTAAGGCAAGGCACCATATATAAGGTATTACGGGTCAGTGCCTCTACCACATCAGGGTTGGACGGGTAGTTGTCCAGCAAATACTGGACAAAGCTCACCGCCAACTCAATACCAATCCACTCTCTGGCATGAATGGTGCCAGTATAGAGCAGAGCCGGTTTGAGATCGGCATAGGCCACATCCTGCGATATGGTGACCATCATGATGGGCCGCCCTTCATGGGTATCGCCAATACTCTGCAAGCGGATCAAATCCGGGTATTTCGCCATTGCCTCTTCCAGGAAGTCCATCATGTCCCGGTAAGAGATATATTGTTTTTTCATTCAACCGCCTCTTCGTAGCGATACTGGTGTTCTGCACAATACTCACGCCATGCATCCATGATTATGGCCAACTTCTTGTGCTTGAGGTTTCTGAACTGCAACAGGATTTCTGGTTGATGATTGAGAACCCGAACGGCCTCAACCGCGCCAAGGGTGGTGACGATATCACCGGCCAAGGTTTTGCCGACGCTCTTCACCTGAAGGAAAAACGCGAGCAACTCTTCTTCGCTCAACGGTTTGCTATCAGCGGCTACTTCTTGCTCGGGGGCAATGGCCACCTCTTGTTGCTGCTCAACGCCGGTATCAAGCTCCTGCTCCATACCAGGACTGGCTTTCGCAACTGGCTCACTACCTGCAGCAATGACTTTATAAGGCGTATTACCCTGGAAATTCCATGCTTCACTCGGCCACTCTTCTTCGCGCTGGTAACTCGTCTCAATCAGGCGATAGCGATCATCTTCCGGTGCATATTCTCCGGTATCGGTCGAGTAGTCTGCCTGGCCGAAACTGATATAACGCATGGTACGAAGAAGGGATGAATCGATTTTGCCGATTTCTTCCCAGTTACGATGGGCAAAATACGGTTTACGGAAGTCTTGTGGTGCCAACAGCCACATCAAGTACTGGCCAATCCAGTCACGGATATATGGGAAGGCGGCAAAAGCAGTCGCACACTCCAAAATGGTGTAGTCATCATCCATGCTCACCGCAATATCACACGCCCAGTACTCGGCATTGGCCGCCTTGGAAGCTTTCACCGCCAACTCAAGCACACCATCTGGTACTGCTTGGTAATCCATACTGCCGCCTTGGCTGGTGTTGGTTAACCACTCACCCTCCGGCGGACGACGCCAGAACGCACAGACAGGTTGGTGCCCCACCAACATCACCCGAATATCAGCCTTCATCGGCACAAAGTCTTGGATATAGGCGGGGTAATAGCGTTTTTCCGAGAATAGGCGCAGGGCCTCTTCGACATCATCAACCTTATGAACGAAATAGCCACCGTAGTTGGAAGGGCCATATGAGCGCTTGACGATTTTCGGGTAATCCGTGCTGGTCAGGAAGGCCAATGCCTCTTCGACTTCATAAAAAATACGGGTGCGCGGGATAGGCAAATCGTATTTCTCACAGAAGTGAGTCACGTTTTCTTTTGATTTATTGCTGAACTGGCTATCGAGTGACGGCAAGAAACGAACATCTGGCAACTCACGGGCGATTTCACGGAACGTCTCGTAAGCGGTAGCCGGAATATTGCCGATCAATACATCAATTTTCTTACGTTTGACCTCAGCAACAAACCGGTCTTTGTCATTACCCCAATGGTAAGTGACCTGTTCGATCTTATCCGGCCATCCCTTGAAGTTAGAGCGGTTAAAGAAGCGCAGTACATGATCTAGGTACAACAGGCCGATTTTTGGACGAGTCTGGTTCAGGGTGTTCATACTGCAGCTTCCTCGGTAAGCAAGTTAGGTTTGATAAGCGCTTCTGAAAGTGAAGGGATGAAGCCTTTGGCAGGCTCTTTGGTATCTTGGGTAACGGTGCGGTCTATTAGATCGACTAAGTATTCAATCTTGGTGTCATTGAAATCGAGTCCGAACGCCTCTTGATCAGGGGTAGCAAACGCAGGGATACCGTTGACTTCAATAACGACATAGCGCTGATGCTCAACGTCATAGATAATATCAACACCAGCTACTTCCAAACCTGTCACCTTCGCGGCTTTCAGTGCCAGTTCGATCACTTCAGGAACAGGTTCGCGTTTAATCACGCTGCCGCCACTGGTGACATTGGTCTTCCAACTACCCGGAGCCGCTTTACGGCCATAACAGGCGACATATTTGTTATCGACAATATCAATACGGTAATCAGAAAAGTCATTCTCGATAACCCGCTCGATATAGAACTGCGGCGCTTGTTGGTGGTTGATAAACGGCATAAGCAGTTCGAGATCGCGCTCGCTCTCCAACTTGATGATGCCATTGCCGCCCCAACCATCGACCGGCTTGCAGATTGCCTTGCCACCCCAGAACTGCATGTGGGCCCGGACCTGCTCCAAGTTGTGTTTATTACAAATCACATAGTCGGTCGTTGTGATGCCGTTGGTCTTCAACACATGAGCAGTACGGAATTTATCTTCCGTCAACGCAAAGGATTCATAGTTGTTGATCATCGGCATCATCGAGTTGAGTACCTGATAGAGGTACACCTGATACGGCGTCTGCTGACCCGCGTTATAAGAGAAAAACAGGTCGAGTTCGTTAAGTTGTTGCCCATTACATACAATATTGCCGTCAAATGCGGTTGCGTACGCCAAATTCAGCCCAATTAAGGCATCAATTTCCCGCTCTCGCAATTTAGTGACGATTTTTTGTTCTATTTCTTTGCCTCCACAGTTTTCATACATCCATAAACCGACCCGACGCCTTGCCATGTGTCACTCCTTTTGTGAGCAGTTCTAAAAAATGCCGAAATGGCATTGTGGGAAAAACCAACCAAGTATTAACATAGTTTGACATCATAATGTTGCATATATGTGGTAACAGTGAGCTATGTGGAACTTTCACTCAAACAGCGCAGAAAAAACACTAAAGCTGTGCAAGGAATCAAATTATGAAACCTATCGATTTCACTGACTTAAAAACTATTGTTGAAATAAACAGCTGGACAGGGAACAAAGAAGGCGTAGATCTAAGTGGTCAGACCATGAAAAACTGGTTAAAACCACTTGGTTTCAATGTGGAAGTGTTCCAGCGAGAAAATGTGGGAAACCATTTACTGTTCACGACACCACAGCAAAATAACGCACCCAAAATCTTACTACTCGGCCACCTCGACACTGTATTCCCACCGGGAATATTTGAAGACTTCTCTGAGGACGATGAGTGGGTCTACGGACCAGGCACCTGTGATATGAAAGGCGGCAATTTCGTTGCATTGAGCGCTCTTAGAAACCTACACCAGCAACATGGTCAAATCTGTAACATCGATGTGTTGCTGGTCAGTGATGAAGAGACTGGCAGCGATGACAGTAAATTTGTTACCCGCCAAATTGCCCATCAATATTCCGCCTGTATAGATTTCGAGGCCGCTGGCCCTGATCACGAAGTCGTCGTCGGTCGCAAAGGGGTCGCTACATACAAAATAGGGCTTACTGGTGTCGCAGCCCACGCCGGCAATAACTACCATCTGGGTAAAAATGCCAATCTTGCAGCTGCCAAATTGCTGATTGCTTTAGATGAATTAACAAACATTTCGCAGGGAACAACCGTCAATGTCGGTAAAATCAAAGGTGGTATCAGTACCAATACGATTTCCCCCCATGCTGAATTAATGGTTGAAGCACGCTTTACCCAGTCAGAAGAACAGCAAAGAGTGCTGGGTGCCATCCCTGAACTGATCCACCAGCATGGCATAGAAGGGGTAACTGCAAACATTGAGGGTGGATTGCAACGGGATGTCATGACCCCCACCCCAGAACAGCGGGCATTACTTGAAAAAATTACTGCTATTTTGGGCTATGAATTGAAAACAGAACAGCGAGGCGGGGTCAGCGACGCCAATATTATGGCGGGAGCTGGCGTCCCGACTTTGGATGGGTTTGGTCCTTTTGGTGATGGTGATCATACCGAACACGAGCGGGCATCAAAGAGCAGTTTTGAGCGGCGGATAAAAGAGGTCACTGCTATCCTCGGGCACTACAACTTAGGACAATAAACACTAATAATGGGCAAGCCACCTTGTGAGATTGCCCATTTTCACTTCCGAATTTCTCAGTGTCGTTAGCAAAAGAAAAGTATCATAGCTGTAATGAAAAATAAGTTACCAGTTTATTACTTGAAAAAAGATAAAAGAGATAAATAATGCCTGAACGCATTAAGGCTTTATTTTTCCCTAATTGAGTGCCTTAATGACTCTAAGGGGTTAATCCCCCTCATTAGAAAACCATCAAGATTGTGCTTTTACATTTTTCTTAAGAAATAACTTCTTCTCTGCTAATGGGATAGTAACAAAACTTGATTGCACATCAGTAAGATAACACCACTTTAAAAATTTCACATCTCCATTATCAGAATAACTATTCAGTAAAAAGTAATGGCTGGTTGATTTTCATCAGTACTCTAATGTCGCCGAAACAGACAAGTAATTGTATTTCTGCAAACAAAAGAATGTGTTAATTGTATCTCAAAATAAAATAGCTCATAATACTGCGCCTTATAAACAAGCATAATAATAGACAGCTACAGGGTTTGAGTGATGGAACAAAAAATTTTGGTCGTCGAGGATAGCCGCCCATTCCGTCGAGTTATTGAAAGTGAACTAAGACAAGCAGGCTATACCCCGGTCATTGCCAACTCCATCGCTGAAGCTGAAGCTGTTTTGGACAACAGCACAGATTTTCTCTGCGCCATTCTCGACTATTGCTTGCCGGATGGCCAAGACGGTGAGATTATCGATGTGTGTTTATCGGTTGGGATAAAAGTCATTGTTTTGACGGCACTTATGGATGAAATGACCCGTGAAAAAGTTCTAGCAAAAACGGTTATTGATTACATTCCAAAAGACAGCCCAACCTGTATATCTAGCATTATTCCCATCCTGCAGCGCCTGGAGCGCAACAATGACCATACTGCCTTGGTTGTTGATGATTCAGTCACTGCACGAAAATACATCCGTAGCTTGCTGGAAAGGCAATATCTCACCGTGCTAGAGGCCAAAAATGGCGAACAAGCGCTGGAAATGATCAACAAGCATAAATCAATCTCTCTGGTTATTACCGACTACTCGATGCCGGAACGCGATGGCGTTAGCCTGATCAAAGAACTCAGAAAGCGTTTTCGTCCAGGCCAACTTGCTGTCATTGGTCTATCAGCCAGTGAAGAGCCAGCCCTTACCGCAAAGTTCCTCAAAGCAGGTGCCAACGATTTTCTCAAAAAACCCTTTAATCAGGAAGAGTTCTACTGCCGGTTGCATAGCACCCTAAACATCCTTGACTCAGAACGTAACCTTTACCTGCTCGCTAACCGTGATTACCTCACTCAATCATGGAACCGCCGTTATTTCTTCAATCACCAATTGGTGAAGAAAAATAACGGACCGCGATGCCTTGCCCTGCTCGATATTGATAACTTCAAACATCTCAACGACAACTATGGTCACCATATCGGTGACATGGTACTGATTGAGTTGGCGAACACCTTACAGGTCTACTTCCCTGATGCTTTGGTGGCTCGTTTCGGTGGTGAAGAGTTCTGCATTCTGTTCGGTAATTCCCCAGAGATTTTCGTCCAAAGGTTAAACAGAATGATTGAGGAAATTGCTAGCTCTGAGTTAACCATCCTTGGCAATACCATCAAGTACACCATCAGTATGGGGGTGACTCATGCGGAGAGTGACATTCACTCATTGATCCGACGCGCTGATAACTGCTTGTATCAGGCAAAAGAAGAAGGGCGCAACTGCCTTGTGGTGGAATAAGCGAACATAACTACGCTGTAACCCCAAAAGCTTACGCCCTTTTTTATAATGATGGAGAACCCGTTGCGCTTACAGCACGGTGACTAGCGGCTCTTCAACGCCTTGCCAGTCAACAAGGGCCGTCAATACGCGGCCCGGGCCATTGCTACCCTCAGCGCTAGTGACCACGAGTTGGTTACCTTTCTCGCCTCCCAGTGCGACCATTGTCGGGTTGTCGGCAGGGACTGGGATCACGTGGGTCACTACCCCATCAGTACCAATACGAACCACCGACTTACCGCTGTACATTGCCACCCAGTAAGCCCCTTCGCTGTCGACGCTGGCGCCATCAGGGCGGCCATCAAAATCTGTCAAATCGCAGAACACGGTGCTTTCGCCGTATTCACCGGTTTCAGGGTTGTAGTCCGCACGGTAAACCAAGCTAGAGCCTGTATCCGCCCAATACAATATCTTGCCACAAGGCGAGAATGCCAAGCCGTTGCATGTCCAGGCAAACATCGGCATCTTTTCCAATTTGCCGCCCGCCATCAACTGATGGAACTGGCCCTGATCACCTTCTTTGGCACCGTTGCGCGTGCCGGCCATGAAACGGCCACCCGGCGCAGCACGGCCATCATTGAAGCGCATTCTTGGGTGGGTTTTCTCCAGCGGGGCAATTTGCTGACGTTCCGCATCCCAACTTTCCAGCAGGTATACGCCAGATTTTGTTCCGAGTACAAAACCATCTTCACCCCACATTGCCGCACAGCCAAGCATGTCATCCCACTGGCGAGACTCGGCTTGACCATCTTTCAAGCGCCATAACTCACCGGCAGGGATATTTACCCAGCACCAGGCTTGCTGGCGCCAGTCCCAACGAGGGCATTCGGCCAGGTCAAAGCCCTGCTCCACCAAAGGGGAAAATTCGAGGTTCAATTGCTGACTTTCTTTCATTGTTCTTCCTGCTAACTTTTTATTTTCCGTTCGCTTGCCTTAAGCGTAATAGGTACCTTGGCAATCCTGCCATTAAACCACTCGTTACCGGTAACATCCAGCCTAACTTGTATTTATGTCAAGCGCATTGCCATCTTGAAATACGGGACATCGCCTTTGTAAAACCGCTCACCTTCTGGTGCCATACCAAATCGACGGTAAAAACCACCAGCCGTTTCCCGGGCGTCGCACCAAAAAAGGCTCACACCTTTTTCTTTCAGTGCTTTTAGAATATGTTCAATCATCGAAGATCCTATTCCTTGGCCTTGGTACTCAGGCTGTGTGGCAAACTTGCGTAGCCTAGCCTTCTCACCCGAAACAAACACCGATGCCACACAGACCAACGCCCCATCATGGTAAACACCATAATGCAGGCCATCCGCATCATCTGGCACCCGGCAAAATTCAACACTCTCATTGGGCCACAGTACCCGGTGTCGAATAGGTAATGTTTCTTCCGCTGTTATTTCTGTAATGTTCACAATGATATCTACCTAATCCCTCATAACAGAACCTTTGACTCTGTATACTTGCCAACGCTCATCCCGAAAGAAAAAACAAACGAGGATAAAAGTAGAATCAGGCAAGATTGATGCACAATTATGTCTTAACCTCTTAGTTGCAGAAATGTACAATCTGCAACCATAATGTGTAAACTCAGACGTGAGTTTTACTCCAACACATTTCTTTTTCCTGTCGGGATAACGCTCCGGTTTCACTTCCCCCTATGCCTCACATGCTGTTCGCATCAAGTCATAGCTTTCCGGGCTTTAGCCTTCGATAGTGCTATTTTGCCAAACACATCTGCCAGACTGGAACCATCAATATATGTACAAACGTTTCGAAAAGCTCGCACAGGCCTTTCCGCCACACGAGCCAGAGCAGCCACCCAAAGGACTGTTCGCCTTCTGCCGCCACTATACCCGCGGTTTTGAACTCCCCTTACTGGCTATGTCGGTGCTCAGTGCACTGATTGCCATTGTTGAAGTCTCTCTCTTTGGTTTCATGGGCCAGCTTGTAGACTGGCTGGCCGAACATAACCCAGATACCTTCTGGGCCGAAGAGGGCGGCAAGTTGCTGGGCATGGGGTTATTGGTGGTGATCGTCGTCCCGATCCTTATCACCCTTCACTCTTTGGTTGTTCACCAGACCCTGCTGGGCAACTACCCAATGTCGATCCGCTGGTTAGCGCACCGCTACCTGCTGCGTCAGAGTGTCTCTTTCTACCAGGATGAATTTGCCGGGCGCATTGCAACCAAGGTCATGCAAACCTCCCTAGCCGTCAGGGAAACGGTGATGAAACTGCTTGATGTACTGGTCTACATCACCGTCTATTTTACTTCTATGGTGGTAATGATTGGTCAGTCAGATGCCCGTTTGATGATTCCGATGCTGCTGTGGCTGGCGGCTTATGTCGGCATTCAATTGTACTTCGTCCCCAAGCTAAAAGCGGTTGCTACCGAACAAGCCGATGCCCGCTCAATGATGACCGGCCGCATTGTTGACAGCTATACCAACATCTCTACCGTAAAGCTGTTCTCGCACACTAACCGCGAAACCGAATATGCCGAGCAGGGCATGAGCGGCTTTATGGACACCGTATACCGCCAGATGCGATTCGTCACAGGCTTTAACATCTCGGTAGAAGCCATCAACTACCTGCTGGTTTTCATTATTGCCGGCATGTCTATCTGGCTTTGGTCGAGTGCCGCTATTTCCATCGGAGCTATCGCGATTGCAGTCAGCTTGGCACTTCGTATCAACGGCATGTCCAAATGGATCATGTGGGAGGTCGGTAGCCTGTTTGAAAACCTCGGCACCGTGGTTGATGGGATGAAAACCCTATCCAAACCTGTCGATATCCAGGATAAGCCTAGCGCGCCGGATTTGAAGGTTGAAAAAGGTGGTATCGAATTCAGTGATGTCAGCTTCCACTACGGCGAACAGAAAGGGGTGATCGAAAAGCTCAACCTGAACATCAAACCGGGTGAGAAGATTGGCCTGATTGGCCGCTCCGGAGCGGGCAAGTCCACCTTGGTTAACCTGCTAATGCGCTTTCATGATGTGGAAGCTGGAGCGATCAAAATTGATGGCCAGAAGATTTCCGACGTAACCCAGGATTCTCTTCGCGGCCAAATCGGCATGGTGACCCAGGATACATCTTTGCTGCACCGTTCGATCAGGGAAAACATCCTCTACGGCCGCCCAGATGCGACTGAAGAGGAGTTGCTCAGCGCCACCAAGCAGGCCCACGCCCATGAGTTTATCGAAACACTGAGCGATCCCCATGGCAACGTTGGTTACGATGCACAGGTCGGTGAGCGCGGTGTGAAATTGTCAGGTGGCCAGCGCCAGCGTATTGCCATCTCCCGTGTGCTGCTAAAAGATGCACCGATCTTGATCCTTGACGAGGCAACCTCGGCGCTTGACTCAGAAGTCGAAGCTGCAATCCAGGAAAGCCTGTACCAGTTGATGGAAGGTAAAACGGTAATTGCCATTGCCCACCGCCTGTCGACTATCGCTGCAATGGACCGCCTGATCGTTCTTGATAAGGGCGAAGTCGTTGAGCAGGGCACCCATCAGGAACTGCTCGATCATGACGGTATCTACGCCCAGCTCTGGGAGCACCAAACCGGTGGTTTCATTGCCGACGAGGTCGAGCTGAAACAAGCCTAACCACACTTTCAATCAACAGCCTAGCATTTGCTAGGCTGTTTACTTCCCACCCTGCCTCATTTCATTAAACCTCACCGCTAAAAAGCTCAACAAGCATACTGCTCGGTGGAGTACCATTTTTCCGAGTACTGATTGATAAGGCTTTATGAAATCAACAAAATCTTGTGCCACCTGCAATGAGATATCTTGTACTTGTTCTTGAGAGCTCAGCTCCTTTCCGCACAATAAAGAGACCGCAAACTTCTTGCCGTCTTCAGTACAATATTCACGCCATAAGTTTTTCCACCAGCCTACTCGCTGAGTCCGCTTTAGCTTTTCCTGCCCTTTTGGCCGACCAACAAAGTAATACAAAGCCGTATTCCTGTTTTTTACAGCATCGGAAAATTGCGTAATACAAGCTCCCCGCAAGAATACTTCATGCTCGAGGGAATGCAGGCTTTGACCATGGCCAAGCTTATAAAGCAGGTTGAAGTGCGTATGGGCCGTTAGAACAGGTAAGGCAAACGTATAACGCTTTGAAGCAGAGTGGCACTCACCAATATTCAAGCGGTCAAATTGAGACCGCAGGATAAACTGATTCTCTTTAAATACAGCCAAATCAATACCGGAAATGTCACTAGGGATATCTCTATCTGCCATCGTCAAAGCAGAATAGCGGCCAGCTTCAGGTAAACAGAGCGGAATACACATTGGCGTTAGCCACAACACTCGACCACTGCCTAGGCCGCAACTTATCATTATCCAGCACCACCCTCCTTTGAAAGGCATTCGGTAGGTAATGGTAGCGACCCGTTCTTCTACGGGTTGCAAGACGAGATGTGAAATAGCTTCCTGCTGCAAAGCATCAAAACAGCGGTCAATCTGAGTTGCCGACAAGCCAAGTACCGTTTCGGGCTTTTTCTCGCGATGGCTTTCCAGCCACAGCAACAATTCTGCACACCTATCTGTAGCTTGTTGGGAAAGGGCTTTCTTGGTAAATGTCACACCACAATGTTTACAACGAAAACGCTGCGCTTGTGTCTTGGTAAAACCAAATCTTTTGTTTTGGTCATTTCCACACCTGGGGCACCACCTCCCAGTCGTATTGCCAATCACTTCCTGCCAGTAATCAACCATCATATTGAAACTATCGTTATCCAGCATGGGAGGATTAGCTCCACAACGCAGGCAGTGAAGCGCTCTAAAGCCCAAATTATAAGTATCGTACTCGTAGTCGGGAGAGCCACTCACACCGAGGTTGGGGCAGGAACTGGTTTTGCAAACGTTTAAATCACGCAATTGGCAACACTTTCTGTAAATTTGACAATATTATTGAGTATTGGCGAAATTTATGTGATCTGCATCGCCTTTATCAAGCTCCCCCTCCCCTATTTTACCGCCAGCCCCAACACTGACGAGTTAAGACCATGAGAAAGACCCTGATCGCTTCATTGCTTGCCTGTACAGCGCTACCGTTAATGGCAAAAGATCTCACCATCCTTTACACCAACGATATCCATTCTAAAGCAGATCCTTTCATTGCCCGTTACATCGATGAAAATCGCGAGGTCGGCGGTTTTGCCAATATCGCTGCCTATGTAGAGCAAGAGAAAGCTAAGAACCCGACTTCTGTTTTCCTAGATGCCGGTGACTACTTTTCAGGTTCAACAATCGATAGCCTAACCAAAGGCGAAGCTATCATCGATATCATGAACAACATGGGCTACGATGCAGTTTCTATTGGCAACCACGAATTTGATTACGGTTGGGACAACACCCTTGTCCAATTGTCAAAAGCCAATTTTGAAGTACTGCTTGGCAATGTGTTTTTCGAAGGCTCTGACAAGCTGTTCTGGGACAAGCCCTTCACCATTATCGAGCGTGATGGTATTAAGCTAGGTATTATTGGCCTGCATGGCGTCTTTGCCTTTGATGATACTGTTGCAGCTGAAATGCGCCAAAACATCGAAGCAAGAGACGAAGTTGCCTTCCTGCAGAAATACATTGATGTAATAAAGCCGCAAGTTGACATTACCGTGGCCCTAATCCACCAAGGTACACCTGCCCGCCAGTCAAGCTCTGGGGCAACGGATGTAAGACGTGCACTAGATAAAGATATCGAAACAGTTAAGCAGGTCGAAGGGCTGGATCTCTTAATCACGGGGCATGCACATGTTGGAACACCCGAACCAATCCAAGTCAATGACACATTAATTTTGTCTACCGATGGATATGGGATCAATGTGGGCAAGCTAGTGATTGACTTTGATGAAGACAAACGCCAAATCCGTGGTTACGACTTTAATCTTCAGTCCATTTGGGCTGACGAGTGGACACCGAAAGCCGAAGTACAAGCATCAATAAACAAATGGAACCAATACGCAGCAGCTATCACGGATGAGCAAATCACGACGGCTCCAGAAGCACTAACCCGAGCCTATGGAGAATCGTCGAAGCTAGGTAATTTAGTTGCAGACAGTATCCTTGCAACCTTCAAAGACGCAGAATTAGCCTTCACCAACAGTGGCGGTATTCGTGAGGATATCAATGCTGGTGAAATGAGTTACGGTGATCTGATTGATGCCCTACCATTTCCTAACTACCCAGTATTCCTAAAACTAACGGGCAAGCAAATTGAAACGTTGCTTGAGCATGCAGCGGGACTAACTAACGGTGTCATGCAAACATCTACTGGCTTCTACTACGAGTATGATTCATCGCGTCCAGTAGGTGAACGAATTACCAGCGCAACCTTGAATGGTGATAAGTTACAGCCAGAGCGCGTATACCACGTTGCTACCAACAACTTCCTGGCTGATGGTGGAGACGGGTTTAGCGCATTTACCGAAGGTACAGATCGCATCAACATTCCAGACGAACCACTACACGATACTGTAAAGCGTTTTCTAGCAAGTAAAAATGCTTTTGAAAATATCAATGAAGTTCGCATCATAGATATCGCACAATAATACCTCTATAAAAGAGATTAAAGCATTTTAATCATAGCCCTGTATGGTACTTATTTATCCATACAGGGCTTCTACCAAGCA
Organism: Photobacterium sp. BZF1; assembly: GCF_014349205.1. Taxonomy (NCBI): domain Bacteria; kingdom Pseudomonadati; phylum Pseudomonadota; class Gammaproteobacteria; order Vibrionales; family Vibrionaceae; genus Photobacterium; species Photobacterium sp. BZF1. The sequence goes on along the minus strand of NZ_JACSOF010000020.1, from coordinate 29,410 downwards.
GGAAGTATTTCCCCCTTCGCCTCACTGTAACATTTTGATTAAAATCAACTAACACTCAAAACAGTCCTTCAGATAGGTTCCCTCTATCACAACTATCGATACAGCCATCTGTAAACATTTCTCATTCTCGCTATATTCATACTGATTTTTCTAAACATATCGACTGCCGCACAAGTTGCTGACAGAGAAGGAGTTCACTATGAGTAATGGTCAAGAAAGTACTACAGGTAAATGCCCCGTTATGCATGGCGGGAATACAACGCTAGGTGGCAAGGCCACCAAAAACGTTGATTGGTGGCCAAACCAATTGAATATCAGAATCCTGCACCAGAATGATAAAAAATCAAATCCGCTAGGTGAAGATTTCAACTATGCGGAGGCCTTTAAATCGTTGGACCTAAAGGCGGCCAAAGCAGACCTTGAAGCCCTTATGACCGACTCCCAAGATTGGTGGCCTGCAGACTACGGCCATTACGGCCCGTTCATGATCCGTATGGCATGGCACGCCGCAGGGACATACCGTACTTCAGATGGTCGCGGGGGCGGTAATACTGGCAACCAGCGCTTTGCCCCGCTAAACAGCTGGCCGGATAATGGCAACCTCGACAAAGCCCGCCGCCTACTATGGCCGGTTAAACAAAAATACGGCAATAACCTGTCTTGGGCTGATTTGTTTATCCTCGCCGGTAACGTTGCCCTCGAATCCATGGGACTGAAAACCTTTGGCTTCTCCGGTGGTCGCGCCGATATTTGGGAACCGGAAGAAGATATTTATTGGGGTGCCGAAAGCGAATGGCTGGGTGACGAGCGTTACTCAGGCGAGCGAGACTTAGAAAAACCACTTGCCGCAGTGCAAATGGGCTTAATCTACGTAAACCCGGAAGGGCCAAACGGCGACCCTAGCATTCTCGCTTCGGGCCGCGATATCCGTGATACCTTTGCCCGCATGGGAATGAACGATGAAGAAACCGTTGCCCTAGTGGCCGGTGGCCACACGTTTGGCAAGACCCACGGCGCAGGCCCAGAGGCAGAGATGGGGCCAGAGCCTGAAGCTGCACCACTGGAAGAGATGGGCTTTGGCTGGAAGAACAGCTTTGGCTCCGGTAAAGGTGACGACACGACAACGTCAGGAATTGAAGGTGCCTGGACACCAAACCCTATCCTTTGGGATAACGGCTATTTCGATATGCTGTTTGGTTACGACTGGGATCTGGTGAAGAGCCCGGCTGGCGCCTGGCAGTGGGAGCCTATCGGTGTCGCTGAGGAGCACATGGCGCCTAAGGCTCATGATGCGTCACAAAAAGTGAAAACCATCATGACAACCGCTGATATGGCAATGCGCATGGACCCGATCTATGGTCCAATCTCAAAGCGCTTCCATGACAACCCTGAAGAATTTGCCGATGCGTTTGCCCGTGCCTGGTTTAAGCTGACACACCGTGATATGGGGCCGAAAAGCCGCTACCTTGGTGAAGAATCGCCGTCAGAGGATTTGATTTGGCAAGACCCATTGCCACAGCCAAGTTTTGCAGCGCTATCAAGCGGCGATGTTGCCGAGCTCAAACAGGCTATCATCAACTCGGAACTCAGCGTCTCGGAACTAGTATCAACGGCTTGGTCCAGTGCATCGACCTACCGTGGCTCAGACTTCCGTGGCGGTGCAAACGGTGCTCGCATTCGCTTGTCGCCACAGCGTGACTGGGAAGCAAACCAACCTGAGCAGCTCGGAAAAGTGCTGGCTACCCTGGAAGGTATCCAAGCTAACTTCAATAACACCGAGCGTGGCGTCTCTATCGCAGACCTGATTGTATTGGCAGGTAATACCGCTATCGAGATAGCGGCGAAAGAAGGTGGTTTTGATGTCGATGTGCCATTCCTGGCTGGCCGCGTTGATGCTATAGCAGAGCAAACAGATGAAGCTTCATTTGCAGTATTGGAGCCAGAAGCTGACGGTTTCCGTAACTTCGCCAAAAAACTCTTCTCAGTTCCAGCCGAAGAGATGCTGCTTGATAAAGCACAACTGCTTGGCCTAACCGCGCCGGAGATGACGGTACTGATTGGTGGCCTGCGTGTCCTTGGCGCTAACCATAACAATACAGCACACGGCGTATTCACCGACAAAGTCGGCGTGCTAAGCAACGACTTCTTCACCAACCTCGTTGATATGGCGACGGAGTGGAAACCAGTATGCCCTAACAACAGCGCTTACTTGGGTACGGACCGAGCGACCGGTGAGAAGAAATGGACCGCAACCCGCGTAGATTTGGTCTTTGGTTCTAATTCGCAATTGCGCGCGATTGCCGAAGTCTACGCTCAGAATGATGCCAAAGAGAAGTTCGTCAAAGACTTCATCGCAGCATGGACCAAGGTGATGAACGCAGACCGTTTTGACCTAAAGTAATCCAAACAGGCTTAGCCAAGCCCGATAGTTAGATAGACCCTGACCTAGTTTCACCCCCAACAGCTTAAGTAGGGAGAAGCTAGGTCTGTTTTTTTTGAGTTTCTTACATCTGCCACCAGCAAGACAACCTGCCACTTACATAAGTAAAACCAGCACCTTATAGTCCAGCCTATCAAGAAAGATATAGGCTTGTGCTGATCGATACCCAACGCCAAATCGTTACTAAAGTTATATACAAACGGCCATCAATATCGGTCACTCTCACCTGAGACAGGAGGGAAAATGGACAATAGGCTCACTTCAAAAGAATTCCTCAGGGTGTTCGACCGCATCCGCTCCAAGGGCGATAAGCTGGAGCATAAATATCAATTGGGCCAACTTCAGGCTTGGCACGATTATGACGGTTACACCTGCTGGCTGGGCTACAAAGACGTGACTGTGACTATGATGTTCCACGGTTCACTGAAAATCGATTACGACAAGCCTGCAAACTATAACGATTTCATCAAGCAATGTTTGACCTTGACCGCGAGCAGACCTTCATAACCGGGGCTAATATGAACAGGCGGATAACGCGCTTTCACAGCACTTTCAATTTCTTGGCCCATTTTTGTTTTTTGCTCATTGCCACCTCTTTTTCTAGCAACGCTAATTCAGCAGGGACGATTATGATCGACTTCACACAACCCGATGAATACCGACAGTGGCAAGCCACCAACGACAACGTGATGGGTGGCATTTCTCAAGGGCAAATTACTTTTGACGGCCAATCAAGCCGGTTTTACGGGGAATTATCGCTCGCCAATAACGGGGGGTTCAGTTCCATCCGCCGCCCCATCGCCCCCCTTCCTGTCGGCGTTGAGCAAGTCGCCATCGAATTCGTCGGTGACGGTCGCGCTTACCAACTCCGGCTTGCGACATGGAAAAATGGCACTCGAATCACTTATAAGCACGAATTCTCCACCACTTTAGGCTTACGGCAGAGAAAAATATTCGACCTTCACAACTTCCAGGCGGTGTTTAGAGGGCAGCTCATCACCGGTGCACCAGCCCTAGCCGCCAATGATATCAGGCAAGTCGGCCTACTCATCGCCGACAAAATGGCAGGCCCCTTTGAACTGAATCTTGTCCAGGTTCAGTTTATCCCTACATCTCAACGCCAATGAACCTCTGCTACGACAGAAGCTAGAGTTTGTTTTTGATGCTAAGTCGATGGGGTTGTTTTTCATGACACGCTTGCTATGTTATAACATAACAACAATCAACCTTTGCTCTGTACTGTTATAAGTCCAGAGTAATTGAAGTACGCAGGCAATCCGCTTGTAACATGGGAAGACATACAATGAATGCTGCTGTAACAGAACAACTCTCGCCTGACGACATCATTGGGATTAAGGACAATATCGAAGAGCCCGAGCGAGAAACGTTTGCCGCCTCTGGCAAAAAACCGACGGTATTGACTGATATTTACCAACAGCAAATCAACATCGCTATTTGGCAGCGCTCCATAACCAAAACGCTCAGCAATGCCGTCAGCCAATTTCTTGAAGCTAATGAGAAATTTGAAAAGTCCATCACCCTTTCCCCTTCTTCGGCATACGCTGATCTGGAGGAGTTAACCAAAGGGACTGCCCCACGAGCTTTATTAGAAAATATGGCCGAGCTTGTCGATATGTTCTGTTGCCTGTTTGACCTCAAGCGGGCAGGTCTTCGCTTGGCTATCTTAGACACCGCAATGTGTCCGCGCTTTCATGTCGATAGAGTCCCTTGCCGCCTGGTGACAACCTATCACGGTCTGGCTACAGAGTGGCTACCTAATCATCTCATCGATCGTGCCAAGCTAGGGCACGGTAGCCTTGGCCGGCCTGATTCGGTTTCGGGTTTATATACTAGAGAAGCGAATGTCCAGCAACTCACAGCCGGTGACGTTGCGCTTCTCAAGGGAGAGCGCTGGGAAGGAAACGAGCGTACTGCCCTTGTACACCGCTCGCCGACATTGCTCAGTGATGAAAAGCGGTTATTTCTGTCGCTGGACTTCAGCGACTAGCATCAAGCCCCGGCTATATGGGGCTAGATTAAACCGATGACGACAGCGGATGCGCTTTGAAAAAATCAATCAACGTCCTTACCTTCTTCGGCATCAGTGTTTTGTGCTGGTACACCGCATAAAGGGACACTGTAACACCATGCAACTCAGGTAATAGCCGGACAATCCGACCTGATTTCAGCTCATTCTCAATCACAAAGCTTGGCATCACGGCGAACCCTTCTCCCATCAGCACGAAATCACGCAACATAGCTGTCGTTCGCACCGAGAGCGACGGCTCTTTGTTTAGCACACTTACCTGCTGCTGGTTGTTCTTCAATACCAAATGCTTGTGCCCGTGGACGATGGCATGGCTAAGCCAGTTCATTTGGTCAAGGTCTTGTAACCCATTGACCGGTGGAAAGCGCTCAAGATAACTCCTTGAGGCACAGAGCATGTCAGTAAACTCGCCAATCTTGACCGCATACAAACTTGAATCAGCCAGCGCAGCCGATGCACGGATAGCGATATCGCAACGCTCTTCGGTCAAATCCTGGTAGCCATCGCTTTCAAGGATATCCAAACGGATTTTGGGGTGCAGCTTTAAAAACTCGCTCAGTAGCCTGACTAATTCAGGACTGCCCACTGGGGTTGAAATACGTATCAGGCCACTTGGCTCAGCAGTATCTTGCTGCACTTCTGTGTTGGCCAAATTGGCGATGTCCTGTATCTCTTTACATTTTTGGTAATAGAGCGCCCCAGCTTCCGTCAGTGACAAAGAGCGGGTGGTCCGGTTAAGCAGCCTTGTCTCTAAGTTAGACTCCAACCTCGACACCACCTGTGATACCCGTGCCTTGCCAAGTCCCAGCGTATCAGCCGCCTTGGTAAACGACTGCTGCTCCACCACCACAGCAAACACCACCATGTCATCCAATGAGATATTCATACCTGACCTATTGTTTACCAAAACTAAACAGTAAGTTTATCTTCATGCTAATTATCAATCAAAGAGTAAACGATATAGTTAATACCAACAGCACATACGGCGAAACCAGCCGACGATGTCACTATCAGGAGAAACACCATGTCAGATCGCAAACTTCTTATTACAGGCGCTTCAGGTAAACTTGGCCAGCAAGTCATTGAATACCTTTTGAATGATTTCAATATTCCAGCGAACCAACTGATTGCAACAAGCCGTAACGCTGCAAGCCTCAGCGAACTGGCTGATAAAGGTGTCGATGTCCGTGAGGCTGACTTCTCGAATCCAGCCTCACTGGAAGCCGCTTTTGCCGGTGCCGACAACCTGCTGTTGATCAGTATTGATGCCATTGGCCAGCGCAGTGAACTCCACCGCAATGCGGTACTGGCAGCGCAAAATGTGGGTATTAAGCACCTGACCTATACTTCAATGCCTGCAGCAGATACCTCGCCGGTCGTCTTTGCCTTTGAGCATGAAGCGACAGAAAAAGCGATTACCGATAGTCAAATCAGCAACTGGACTATCCTTCGCAACAACTGGTATTTCGAGAACCTAACTGAGTTCTTCGCCAGCACACTACAAACCCAAGCGTGGCTAACCGCAGCGAAAGAAGGCAAAACTGCACAACTCAGCCGCCTTGACCTTGCCTATGCTGCCGCAGCTTCTGTCGCAAAAGCCCTAAACGGCAAACAGACCCTGACACTCAATGGTCCAGAGTCTCTGACCACTGAACAAATGGCAGCCAAGATCAACCAAGCGCTGGGGCTTAATATCCAGGTCATCCACCAATCAGATGAAGAGCTGAAGGCACAACTTGAATCGTTCGGCCTGCCGGAAGGTATCGTCTCCTTGGTCACCACCATGGACCAACATGCCCGTGGTGCTTACTCTGATGGCAGCAGCCAGGATTTCGAAGTGCTGACAGGCCGCAAGCCCCAAGACTTCTCACAGTGGCTTGAAGCCAATAAAGCCATGCTGAGCCAGATCGCGCAGGGCGCTTAACCACCAGCACATAAAAGAGCTATCGATGTTTGTTGTCATATTTTGTGATAACGAACATCGGTATCAATTCAAACTTGATAATCCCTTGAGCTATCTAAAGAGATAGCCAATATGGCTTGTTCGCTTGAGCACTCTACCGACTGTGCACATCACCACACTTTTCATACATTTAACGGCACTAATGCCGATTTTGGCTACACTTTAGGCATCATAACAAGAAAAAGGGTAGCCCATGGAAAGCCAGAATATCCCACCCTATTCCGATCCCAAACAGGCTGCCCAATCATTACTCGACTTGGTGACTGAACTGGCCAAGGAAGTCAATCCAGGCAATTTTGACAGCAGTACGGTTCAACTTGATAGCAGCCTAGACCAAGACCTTGGCCTCGACAGTTTAAGTCGGGCTGAACTTATCCAGCGTACCGAACAACAATTTGCCCTCACCCTGCCCTCGCAGACACTGGCAGAAATCGATACCCCCCGTGACTTGCTCAATGCCATTTTCAATGCCGAGCAACACCCAACCGCGATTAGAGCTACCGCAGAGAAAATAGAGCTTCCGACAGCGTCGAGTTATCCGGATCAAGTTCAAACCTTGCAAGAGTTGCTGCGATGGCATGTGGACCAACATGGTGACCGCCCACACCTGTATGTCTATCAAGATGCCGACAATGTTGAGTCCATCAGTTACCAAACCCTGTACCAGCAGGCACAGATCATCGCTAGCCGGCTCCAAGATCTCGGTATCGGCCCGGGAGATACCGTGGCAATCATGCTGCCTACCTGTAATGCCTATTTCTATTGCTTCTTTGGGATTTTGTTGTCGCGGGCGATCCCGGTACCGATATACCCACCCGCTAGGCCATCACAAATTGAGGACCACCTTGTCAGGCACAGTAAGATACTGCAAAACGCCGAGACAAAAATGCTTATAACAGTAGAGCAGGCCAAAGGCTTATCCACCCTGCTCAAGCTCCATGTACCGGCACTAGAGCATATTGTGACCGCAGAAGAAATTGAAACGCTGTCAGCCGAATCGGTCTCTTCCGAGCAACAACAAATTGGCAAAGCCCAGCTGGGCGACATTGCATTTTTACAATACACCTCGGGCAGTACCGGGGTACCGAAAGGGGTACAACTCACCCATGCCAATCTGCTTGCCAATATTCGGGCTATGGGCAAGGCCGTCGGCGCAACCTCCGATGATGTGTTTGTCAGCTGGTTGCCGGTCTACCATGACATGGGGTTAATCGGCGCCTGGTTCGGCAGCCTTTACCATGCAATCCCCCTAGTGATCATGTCGCCGCTCAACTTCCTGACCCAACCCAAGCGTTGGCTTTGGGCGCTTCACCACCACCGTGGAACCATTACCGCTGCCCCTAACTTTGCCTATGAGCTTTGCGTAAACAAAATACCGGATACCGATTTGGAAGGGTTGGACCTCTCCAGTGTCCGGCACTGCTGGAACGGCGCTGAACCCATCAGTCCTGCAACCATGAAAGCATTTACCCAAAGGTTCCAACCGTACGGTTTCACCCCAGAGGCCATGACTCCGGTTTACGGTCTGGCAGAGTCTTCGGTAGGTTTAACTTTCCCGCTTAACACCCGTACCCCGAGGGTTGAATGGGTCGACAGACAGGCCATGATGGATTCAGGCAAAGCAGTATTGAAATCAGGTAAAGCCACTACAGACAAACACTTAAACCCTGAAGGAAGTGAAGGCGAGCAGAAAGATATCAACGTCCTGCTCGAGCATAATATTCCGCTGATTGGCCTCGGGCACCCTCTTCCCGGGCACCAGATACGGGTTGTAGATAGCCAAGGCAGGGAGCTGCCCGAGCGGCAGGAGGGGGAGTTGGAATTCAAAGGCCCCTCGTCAACATCGGGTTACTATCGCGCACCGGATAAAACCGCTGGGCTTTACCATGGCGAATGGTTGCGCACGGGCGATCGCGCCCTAACGATGGAGGGAGAATTGTTTCTTACCGGGCGGGTCAAAGACATCATTATCAAAGCAGGTCGCAACATTTACCCGCAAGAGCTGGAATCAGCAGTCAGTCAGTTGGACGGTATCCGCAAGGGTTGTATCGCCGTATTTGCCAGTGCCAACCCCAAAACCGGTACCGAGCAACTGGTCGTTTTGGCCGAAACCAAACTCAATGATGAGCAGCAAAAGCAAAAACTCCGCGATGAAATACAAAACCTCTCAATCAACCTGCTTGGTATTCCCACTGATGTGGTAGCGCTTTGCCCACCCCATACGGTGCCCAAAACGTCCAGTGGCAAAATCCGCCGCTCTGCATGCAAGACGTTATTCGAGGAAAACAAACTCAATGCCCCGCAACGTGCGGTGTGGTGGCAAGCAACCCGTTTGTTCATATCCAGTGCCAAGCCAGCTTTTACCCGATTCAAACGCTTGGCTGCAGACTGGGGATTTGCGTTCTACATGTGGCTGATTATGGCGCTATTGGCACCACCGGTATGGGTTTTGGTAGCGCTTTTGTCTTCCCGGCAAGCATGTTGGTCCGTAGCCCGTTGGGGGGCCAGAATGCTTATGAAACTCACCCAGACCAGGATGGAGATCACGGGTATCGACAACCTACCCAGTGGTGATTCCCCCTACTTAGTTATCGTCAACCATGCCAGCTACCTTGACGGCCTGGTACTCTTGGCAGCAACCGGTAAAGACCATCAATTCGTCGCCAAATCCGAACTCAAAGATAATTTCTTTGCCCGAACCTTCCTCGAAAAACTGGGAACCCATTTTGTCGAACGGTTTGATACCCAAAAAAGCCTCACCGACAGCCGACAGTTGGCTGCCTTTGTCGACAGTCCGAGCCCACTCACCATATTTCCCGAAGGGACGCTATACCGCATGGCAGGTATCCATGACTTCCATCTCGGCGCCTTTCAAATTGCGGTAGAGAAACAGATTCCGATCCTGCCTGTTACGCTCAAGGGCACCCGCTCAATACTCAGGGATAAGTCTCTCTTTCCCCGCAAAGGGGATATCGACGTCATCATTAGTCCCCTGCTCAAACCTGATGGCAGTGACTGGCAGGCAACACTAGCATTGCGCAATGCGGCCAGGAAAATCATTTTGGCCAATAGTGGTGAGCCGGATTTGGCGAGGGAAACGACCCGCTGAGGAAAACAAAAAGAGCGCCTGTTTCTAGTCGAATGACAGGCGCTCTCTTCTTATATCAGGCTATTTCAACCATTAAAGCAAAGAGGTTTCGGTTTCAATATCAAACAGATGACAATGGGACATATCGAAGTGAAGCGGCTTTAGTTCCCCGTGGCTAATTGACTGCTGCGGGTTGAACGGTACTCGCGCCACCTGCTTAACATCGCCGATATTGAAGTAGAGATAAAGCTCATTGCCCATCGACTCCACCACATTGATTGTTTTCAGCTCAATGTCCTGGGTTGAGGCCGCCATATCCTGTTCATCCACCACGCTGATATGCTCGGGACGAAGACCAAACCAGACCTGCTGGCCGACCTTATCCATCACTTTACTGGCTTTGTCTGCCGGTAACAGCAGTTTCGGACCACTTTCAGGCTGTAGGTAAACATTGCCCTGTTCGAGAGAGACTTCTGCCTTGATCATATTCATCGCCGGCGAACCTATAAACCCTGCCACAAACTTGTTAGCCGGGAACTGGTATAGATTCATCGGGGTGTCAACCTGCATCACCTGCCCTTGGTTGAGCACACAGATCCGGTCGCCCAGCGTCATCGCTTCAACCTGATCGTGGGTCACGTAGATCATAGTGGCCGTTTGGCCTTCATTTTTCAGATCATTGTGCAACTGGGCAATGCTAACCCGGGTTGATACCCGTAGCTTTGCATCGAGATTGGACAACGGCTCGTCGAACAAAAAGACATCCGGTTTCCTTACCATGGCCCGCCCCAACGCTACACGCTGGCGCTGGCCACCAGACATCTCACCCGGCTTGTTGCCCAGCAAATGGGTGATCTCCAGTGTTTCTGCCGCTTCGCGAATACGACGGTCAATCTCATGGCGGTCTAGTTTTTGTTGCTTGAGGCCAAACGCCATATTGTCGTAAACAGACATATGCGGGTAGAGCGCATAGTTTTGGAACACCATGGCAATACCACGGTCTTTGGGTGGCAGGTCATTGACCCGCTTGTCACCAATCATGATGTCGCCATCGGTGATCTCTTCCAGACCAGCAATCATGCGTAGCGTCGTGGACTTTGCACAGCCTGACGGGCCGACAAAGACCATAAACTCGCCTTCTTTGATCGTCAGGTCGACCCCTTTCACCGCTTTAAATCCATTTGGGTAGACCTTCTCTACCTCACGAAGTACGACTTCAGCCATAATATTTTCCGTTATGTCTTTTGTTCTAATTAATCACTTACGCTGACTTGAGCAGGCAAGGTGTAAACTCGGCCACAGAATCAAGCACCAGTTCGGCATGGGGTGCCAGTTCTTCCTGAGAAGCAGTACCCGTCAACACACCTACGCTTCTTGCCCCGCTGTTAATGCCGAACTTCATATCCGACACCGTATCCCCCAACATGACCACTTCACCAGCCTGCAATTGGCAGTGATGGCAAAAAGCTTCCATCAGGGCTGGAGCAGGCTTCGGTTCAATGTCCCCGTCGGAATAACCGATAAAATCGAATAGACCGATAATGCCTGCCTGTTCAAGGGAGTAGAGGGTGGCATCTTTGGTATCAGCGGTGGCAATGCCAAGCTTAAATCCCTTTTGTTTCAGATTTATGAGTGTGCTTTCAATCCCCGGCAGGGTTTGGATCAGCTCCGGCATCTGCTCAACTTGCTGATTGAACAAGCCCTTCACTTGATGGTTAAAAGCCTCGAAATCACAGTGTGGTGCCAGCATCTCGAACCATTTCCCGGAGGTATCCTCAACCGGATTCGAAGCCAGCAAACCGTAGTTATCCACCCGCTCGCCGTACACACCAATCGCTTCGAGCAACGCCTCTGGCGTTACTTCATCATGCTCTGGGAAATGGGCCAACAGTGCCGCAACCACCCCTTGTGATACCTTTAGCCACATTTGATGAAATTCGAGCAAAGTCCCGTCTTTGTCGAACAATACGCCTTTAATTTCCATTTTCTTCCATCGTCTCCATCAGCTCACCCCAGGTTGATACCGAAGGCTGAGCAAATACTGCTTGTAGACCGTTAAATACCGGGTTGATCACCCCTTCAAATTCGCCTTTCTCATCTGCTGCCATACTAGCCAGATCACCACGGCGGATATCGATGCGAACCCAGTTGTGGTGACGCATCCCAACACCGAACTCAACGCCTTCCGGGCTGATTTGGCAGCGCGCAATCACCTCGCCGTCTGCCACACATTCGGCAAAATACGGATTAGATTTGTCTGAAACACAAAGGTGATAAATCAGCTCGCCTTCAGCGACATCCTGACCCGGCAGGACACTGCCATTATTGATTGAAACAGCTAATCCACACCGGCGCTCCAAGTAAACATGGCCCTGTCTCAATCCGGCCAAAATACCCTCGCCACTCAAACCATGGGAGAACACAAAGGTAGACGGATCGCCATAGATGGAAGGCTCGGTAGCTTTGGGGTTGCGCTCGTGGGGTTCAAGATGTGAGTCGCTGCCACCCACGGCATAGATACGGTGTCCGCAGTTCCACATTGCACTGAGTACTTCCAGCGCCGATTCTGTCGATGCCGGTGACGTCGACCAAGTCGGATCGCAACACAACTCCATGGTGTCGACACTTGCCAAAGGCATGTCAGCGTAGTGCCAGTGCCAAGGTTTCATCATCGGGTGGTTTATGCTGATATTGCCGGCAATCGCCAAACCTTGATGGATCAACGCCTCACTGCTGTAATCGGCATTACGCATCGCAAGACCGGCTAGCGGGCCGTGGACATTGAAATGCCCTTTGTCGGTCGTTACCTCGACACCCGGCAGGATCAGGGTTCGGTCACTCTCAGGCAAAGCTGGATGACAGATGTTGTGTTCGGTCAGGAACATGAAGTCCAATTGCTGGCGCTCGATAATCTCGGTTGCCGCTTCCAATGTATTGTGGCCATCAGACAGCACGGTATGTGCATGCAAATCGCCCCGGAACCAGCGCGATTCTGGCGACTTAATTTTGGAGTAATCAAACTCTATTTGATTCGCTGCGTTCAAACTGGCTGTGGTCGGCACGGCAATGGCAGAAGCTACAGCCTCGGTAGCAATGTCAAACGCAATTTCAGCCTGATACTGCATCGGTTTATGGTTACGGCCCTCGCCTTCAAGGTTGTAGATATGCAGCTCCCACTCACCGGCATGAAGTTCGCCGGCAATACCGCCAAGGGAGGCCATATCTTGGCTTATCACTACCTGCTTCTCTGGCTTTACCCACAAAATCGCCGTGCGCAGTTGCTGTTTGGCATCATAGAGGTAAGCGTAAAGGAAGCCCTGTTTTACCGTAGTACCTGTCATCGAAATATTTTGAGTACCCTCTGGCACCACAAAGCGTTCGACTTGATGGCCAAAAGCCAACTCACCCGAAAACGTCAGCATGAAAAATTCTCTTAAATGGTTTTTTGATAGTGAACAGGCACCAAATTTGATTGGTGCCTGTTCATCTGATTAAGAGCGGTTCGCTCTATCCAAGGCACGTTGCGCACGCTTGGCAGCATCCTTCAGGGCTTTTTCAGCTGGGATGTTTTCAATCTGCACCTGATCGGCGGCAATAGACAGGGCGTCCTGAATACGGCCATTGGTCGGGTCCATAAAGTCAACCGAAGCCGTTGTCGCCTGCTTGAGCGGGATCAGCGCTTGCGGGTTTTGCTTGGTGAAGGCTTGGTACTCAGGTACCTCATTCACGCTCTGGCGAACTGGGATGTAGCCTGTAAACATTGACCAGCGCGCGGTGTTTGCCGCATTGGTGTAGAATTCCATGAATTCAAACGCGCCCTGTGCAGCTTTGTCATTGGTTCCTTTAGGCATAACAAACATCAAAGAGCCTGCCTGAGGAGCTGCTGGATGATCGCCCCAACCCGGCTGGGTCGTTGCGGCCAATTTAGTGAAGTCCAAATCACCTTGGTCACCCGATGAACCGGTGTAGCCCAGTGCATTGTCCTTCATCACATCATCGATGGTCTTGTACCAGTATTCCCAGCCCTGACCACCGTGGTGGATACGCATCACATTGTCATCGTGGATCCATTGACGGAAACTTTCCCACACTTCAACCCACTCCGGCGAGTCAATCAGTACTTTTTTACCATCGTCACTGATCACTTTGGCACCATTGGAGAATGCGGCGTCAATCAGGTTGTCCTTACCCCACATTGGCTCCCAACCGTAGTACTCGGTATTGCCACGGGCATCTTTGACTGCGACTTTTTCTGCAACCTTGGCAAGGCCCTGCCAGGTCGCCAGATCTGCTTCGGTAAAGCCGTGCTCAGCCAACTTGGCTTTGTTGTAGTAAAGCACCTGCGTTGTGCCGTATGCCGGCAGGCCAAATACCGAGCCATCATCGGCTGTGCCCTGGGCACGGAAGGCTGGAATAAAGTCGTTATAGTTGAAATCTTCGGTGATGAAATCACGTAGATCTCGGGTCAGGCCACGGTTCTCCATCGAGCTTGCTTCAGAAGCCCCAACCAAAACAAATTCCGGTGCGGTACGTGAAGCCATACCAGCCTGCAATTTCTGGAATGTCTCCTGGTAGTTGCCCTGCAATGCGCCTCGGATAACGTAGTCATCCTGGCTGGCGTTGAACTCTTCGATTAGCTTGGTCATCATCTGCTGGGGTTGGGTACCGCCTGAATACCAGAAGTTCACCTCAGTCTGGGCCATTGCCGTTCCTGAAATAGCCATAGAGCCTGTAGCAAAAGATGCACATAGAATTGCGAGTGTTTTTAGTTTCATATCCATTTACTCTTTAACACCGTTATCGGCAATGCCGGACAAAATCGTTTTTTGACAAATCATGAATAAAACAAGCAGGGGGACGACAGCGATGGTGCTGGCAGCCATGATCTGCGACCAGTTAAGGCCGTAGTTACCCTCTGCAATAAAGAACTGGCGGATCCCGGTTGCAATCAGGTGCAACTCTTGGGTGGTGATCACCAAACTCGGCCACATGTAGCTGTTGTAGTTGGTGATAAATGTAATGAGGAACAAAGTGGCCAATGCTGCCTTGCACTGCGGCAACACGATAGCCCACAGAATTTTCAACTCGCCGGCACCGTCGATACGCGCCGCCTCAATCAGAGAAGGGTGGATCTTAAGGAACACCTGACGCAGATAGAACACCCCGAACACGCTAGCAGCACTAGACAAGATAAGACCAGCATGGCTATCAAGCAGCCCCATATTTGCCAACGTGATATACGAAGGAATGTAAGTCACGGCCCCCGGCAGCATGTAACTCCCCATCACCACGAAATACAGCAAGGTGCGTGAGCGGAATTTGAGCTGGGTGATGGCATAGGCAAACATGGCCGAGTTCACAATCACAAACAGCGTAGTGAAAAATGCCACTGAGAAGCTGTTGAAAATATACTGGCCAAATGGAGCCAACTGGAACGTATCTACAAAGGTCTCCCAGCGGAACTGCTCAGGAATAATGTTGAGCGGATTGCTGAAAATCTCATCATTCGACTTCATCGATCCCGATAACATCCAAATAAACGGGAACACCATGATCAGGCCGGAAAAGGCCAGGAATACATGCTTGGCTATGGTCGCCTTGGCAAGATTGGCCGTAACAGATAGCTTGCCCAAAGATGGAGACTTATCACCTGCTGTTGTTGCCGTTTCAGTCATACCGCCCTGCACCGACTTGGCCAATTTAATCGCCTTTGCCGCAGGCTGGTTTCCGGTTGGAAAATCTACAGATTGCATTGTCATAACACTGTCCTTAGTAATACACCCAACGTTTACCCATAACGGTATTGATAATGGTGAGCACCCCGGTAATAAGCAGGATGATCATTGAGGTCGCAGCTGCTGGCCCCATGTCATATTGTTCGAACGCCGTTTGGTAGAACAAATACAGCAGGGTACGTGTACTGCCACTCGGTCCACCCTGAGTGAGGATCTGGAACTGGTCGAATGCCTGGATTGCATTGATGACATTGACAATGACCAAGAAGAAAGTGGTCGGCGAAATCAGCGGCAAAGTGATCTTGAAAAAGCGTGTCAGCGGACTGCAGCCATCGATCAGCGTTGCTTCATATAAAGAGGTTGGGATCTTGTTCAAGGCGCTGATATAGAACAGCATGGTCCAGCCAATCGCCTGCCACACGGTGACAATAATCACGGCCACCATGGCGGTATCGCCGCTTTCCAGCCAAGGGATAGGAGCAAAGCCCACCTTGTCCAACAAGAGATTGGCAAGGCCAGCCTTGGTCTCGAACACCCAAGACCACACTATCGACACCGCAACGGTTGGGGTGATCCATGGCGAGAAAATCACTGCGCGGTAGAACTGGCTGCCGGCAAAATTCTTGTGCAACATGAGTGCGAACACTAATCCGAGGCCTACAGTCGGCACCACCACACCCAATGCAAACCAGAAGGTATTGAGCATCGCTTGGTGGAAATCTCGGTCCTCCAGCAGGTACTGGTAGTTTTCGAAACCGACATAGTAGTAGTCAGGTGAAATATAGTCCCAGTCGGTGAAACTGATATAAACGCTCCAGCCAAATGGGATCAGCCAGAATGCCATCAGTGGCGCCATCAAGGGTGCGATAAACAGCAAGACCCTGGCTTTGTCCGTTAGTATTTGAGATGTAATTTTCATGGAATAAGCACTTCCTTTACTCTATGTCCGCTATCCTAGTTGGCGTGTATGACAAGCTTGTTTGGCTCAACGTCATATTTTCCGATGCCAGCCATAAGAAAAACTTAGGGGTTGTTCTGCTTGGGTTTAGAAATGGTATGGGGCTAGGCACTAATTCGCTTCTCAGCGACCGGTTGTGCTTGGCTACCCTACGTCTGCTTATGAAGCCAGTCACAAAAGAAATTCACCTTGGCATCACGCTTATTGGCAGTGATCAGGTAGTGACCAGATTCCGAGGGCATGCTGCCGTCAATAGCCGTCACCACTGAGCCAGATAACAAATCTCGCTCGGCAACTAAGGATCGCACCAGCATCATGCCTATCCCTTGCTTGACGGCTTCGAGGCCATGGAGTGAGTTACTCAACTCCAACTGGATATTTGGCACCTCTGGCAGTCGCTGGTTATGGGCCAACCACTGCATCCAACTCTCTTCATAACCTTTAACTTGGATTGCAGGCAGTGAAGCAATGTCCCCCTTTACCAACTGCTCCGCATGGGATTGCTTGAATGCAGGTGAACACACCATTAACCACTGCTCTTCAAAAAGCCGCTCCGCCCTGGTCGACTCGCTCTCAAGGTAGCCATTGGTAATTTCAACATCGGCATCGATACAAGGCTCCCTAGATGGCCAATCGACCAGAGACAGATCCAGTCGAATGAAGGGAAACTTCTCGGTGAAGTCTTTTAGTTTTGGGATCAGCCAGTTATGGCCAATGGAGTGGTTAACTTTGACCCTAAGCACATCGGGCTGCTGCTTGCCGAACAACAGTTCAGTTTGCAGCTTGAGGTGATGAAGCGAACCGGTGACCGCAGGCAAATACTGCTGCGCGCTGGCTGTCAACATGACACCGCGCTGGCTGCGCTCGAACAAGGCACAATCAAGAAATTGCTCCAGGCTCTTTAACTGCTGGCTCACCGCAGCTTGTGTAACATGGAGCTCTCTGGCTGCTGCCCCAATAGAGCCTAGCCGGGCAACCGCTTCGAAAGCCACTAGGGCACGTAATGGAGGCAACATATTTCACCTTTATTTCAGAAAAAGGCAAAATAATTCAATTATTTGAAGCTAAGGTGACAGAGAAAAGAAAGTATAGTGACAGGTCGAATGCAGTTCTGTTACAAGCTCGAAAAATAGTTCGCAAAATTATTCACTGTTTTTGCCTATTCATGATTACGATCAACAAACTGCCAACAATTCAGCCTGCACGCTAGTCACACCACAACAACGGTGATATTACATTGCATGCCTTTTATTTCTGCCATTTTGGCACAATTTTTGTGCCACATATCCAAGAGAGATGAAATGCATAACAGCAAAGCTGACATGAAGTCAGTAGAAAATATAAGGAGTGTTAAATCATGTTGTGCCCAGATTGCAAACAACCTATGGTCAAAGCGAAGGACAACCATAACCATTGTGTTGAACTCAACTGCCCACCGACGCGGACCCACTGCCCGAAATGCGATTCTGAAAACACCCAGATCATCAACAAAAGCATCAGCGATGCCGAAATCTGTTGCAATGATTGCCAATCAACTTGGGTGATCTCGCGCAGTTAGTCACTTGTGAAATAGAAATGGCTGCGCAAGGCAGCCATTTCATTGCTCACAGAAGATGAGCTCAAGATGAGGGCGGCGATGAACTCCTTCTACGCCGCCTGTTCTGCCAGACTCAGCTGAGTGTAAATCCGCTGTTCTGTCTCGCCATCAAATAGCAGGGCATCACCAATATTGAAACCAACATCAATGGTTTCGCCCTCCTGGATACGGTAACGGCGATCAACACTGAGTAAAAACTTATGGCCGTCACAACGGCAGTGGATGATGCGATCGCTCCCCGTTGTCTCCACCAATTCCACATCCGCCTGCCAGCGTATATCTTTGGCAAAGCTCGCTTCCATGATTGCCATTTTATCGGGCCGAATACCCAGCAGGTAATTCCCTGATGCAATACTGCTATCAGGCACCAACCAACTGGCAATATCGCCCATAAGGTGTGCGCGGCCCGTGTTTACTGATAGCGGCATAATATTTGTTGGTGGCGCACCGATAAACGAGGCGACGAAAACATTGGCCGGGTTATCGTAGATTTCTTCCGGGCTGGCAAATTGCTGCAACACACCGCCTTTCATCACCGCGATCTTGTCTGCCAAAGTCAGTGCCTCGATCTGATCATGGGTGACGTAAATGGTAGTATTGCCGAGGTTACGGTGAAGCTGTTTGATCTGCGCCCGCATCGAGTTACGCAGTTCGGCATCCAAGTTCGACAGCGGCTCATCCATCAAATAGATACCGGCATCACGGGCAATCGCACGCCCCATGGCCACACGCTGGCGCTGGCCACCGGATAGCTGACCCGGCTTTTTATCCAAGTACTCTTCTAAACGCAGTGTTTTTGCCACTTCTTCCGCTCGCTGGTGGCGAGTTTTCTTATCCACGCCACGAAGCTCCAAGCTAAATGCAATGTTATCGCGCACGCTCAAATGCGGGTACAGGGCATAGTTCTGGAACACAAACGCCAGATCGCGATCTTGGGGTAGCACATCATTCATCCGCTGATCATTGATGATCAGATCGCCACCGGTGATCTCCTCGAGGCCCGCGATCATCCGCAGCAGCGTCGACTTGCCACAGCCCGACGGACCAACAATCACGATAAATTCACCGCTTTCGATATTCATATTCACATCGAAGACAACCTGGTTGCCTTCCTGATAGGTTTTATCTATGTGCTGCAGGGCAATAGCGGTCATGATGCTTTCTCCAACATAAATGCGTTGCGAAGTGTGATAGCCAAGTCTGGGCGGTCAGTCGTAAAAGCATGTACCCCATGCTCGAGGGCTGTTTGGATCAAATCTGCACTATGGGCACCGTAACACCCGTATTTAAGCCCGCTTGCCAATACTTGGGCTTTGGCATCTATATCTAGCTGGGTGACATGAACCGAAATTTCATTCACCTTCATCGAGTGGGCAAGGCTTATCGCAAACTCAGTGCCCAGCAACCGGGGCATATTCCTTTGCATCAACCAAATAGTAAAAAGCTCCGGGGCTTTGTCGGCTAACTCTGCCAATACTTCACAGTTGAACGATGAGATAATCGTTTGGCCGAACATGCCAGTTTTTTCAAGAGTCGCCAGCACCTTCTCTACCACGCCAGGATAAGGCACTTTGTTAACATCCGCTTTGATTTCCAAGCGCAGCACAATATCACTGCCCCGGTATAGCTCACACAACTCTTCCAGTGTCATCATGCGCTGGCCACCAGAGTGATTCACACTTCCCTGCGCCAACTCTTGCCAGGTTTTGGCATTGACCGGACCTGTCATGTCAGTCGTACGATCCAGTGTCGCATCATGGTGGACAACCAAGATACCGTCTTTGGAAGGGTGGACATCAAATTCAACCAATTCTACCGGCAGGTTCAGGGTGTTTTCGAATGCACGTCGGCAGTTCTCGCCCCAGACAAGTGTTCCGCCACGGTGTGAAGCAATTTGTGATTTCATCATTTTATCTCTTACTTTAACGCGCCCATGGCAATACCACGGACCAAGTGTTTTTCTACTAACTTGAAGCACAGCAGTGTCGGCAACATGGTCAGCGTCGCCCCAGCCATTACCAGTGGCCAGTTCACCATGCCGTCATCTGCAGCACTGGCATAGAGCCGGGACAGTGCGATCTGAAGGGTGCGCACTTCCTCACTGTCGGTAGCAATCAAAGGCCAGATATACGAGTTCCACTCACCAAGGAAAGTAAACAGTGCCATTGCGGCAATCGCAGGGCGTGCCATTGGGACAATCACTTTCCACAGCACCTGAAGGTGGTTGGCACCGTCAATCCAGGCCGCTTCGTCCATCGCTTTGGGGATCCCCTTGAAATACTGGCGCAGGAAAAAGGTAACGAAGCCACTGGCAATCGAGGGCAGGATCAACGTCCAGTAGCTATCAAGCAGGCCGACTTTTGCCATGTTGAGGTAGTTGGGGATCAAGCTGATATGCCCCGGTACCATCAAAGTTGCGACCACCAACCAGAACAACAACTCCCGTCCCTTGAATTCAATTCGGCTAAAGGCATAGGCCGCACAAATAGAAACCGTCAAGCTCAGTACCGTCACGGCCACCGACACAATGGCCGTGTTCAATAGGTAGAGCGGGAAATTCATCTGGGTAAAGGCATAGACATAGTTCTCAAGCGAGAAGCCAATCTGCCCAGAGGCATAAGTATCAAACGGCATAAATGAGAGAAATACACCGTACCCTATCGGGAACAAAAACATCAGTGCCAAGGCTGTCAACATCACCATCGACAGTGACCACCGGGTTTTCTTTGGCGCTAGCTGAACCACTTTAGCTGCCTTCATAGTGCACCTTCTTACCAATCAACTTCGATTTCACCACGGCCAATACCAGCAAAATCACAAACAAAATTACCGCCAGCGCCGAACCCTGACCAATATCAAACAAGACAAAGCCGGTGCGATAGAGCAGGTTCACTAACATATCGGTTGCAAATGCCGGCCCACCATTGGTCATTACATTGACGATGGTGAAGATCTGGAACGACTCCACAACCGAAATAATCAGCAAGAAATATGTGGTCGGCATCACCAACGGGAAGGTTACACGGCGAAACACATGCCATTTCTTGCCGCCATCCACCTGTGACGCTTCGTACAACTCATTGGGAATGGCCTGCAAACCCGCAACATAAATCACCATGTCATAACCCAGCTGCTTCCAGGTATTGACAATGATCACCACCCACAGCGCGAGCATCGGTGATTGCAACCAGGTCACTTTCTCCAACCCGAATGTGCTGAGAATACTGTTCACCAAACCGAAATCAGTAGCAAAAATCCAACTCCAGATCACCGAGATAGCAACCGTCGAGGTGACTGATGGCAGGAAGTAGGCTCCGCGCAAGAAGCGAACCAGCTTGGTCTCGTTGACCAAGAAGTTAGCCAGCAACAAAGCCAGGGCCAGGCGTACCGGCACCGAAATCACCACAAACACCAAAGTGATATAGAGGGAATTGCGGAACTCTTCGCCTTCTAGCAGGTAGCGGTAATTTTCCAGCCCGACGAACGGCATATCGCTGCTGAGGAAATTCCAGCTATGGAAACTATAAATAAAAGACGAAACTATCGGCCAATAAGTAAAAATGCCTATTAACAACAGGCAGGGTAAAACAAAAAAATACGGCGCAAATCTTTTCATGGTCATGCTTAATAGGCGGGATTACTCCCGCCAACTGTATAATTAAAGACGGGACTCAACGCGGCGGTTAAAGGCTTTTAGGGCTTTTTCCGCATCTTGCTGGCCAAGGGCAATAGACTCCCAGATACCTTGCTCCTGAGCACGGATCCAAGCCATTGCCGGCGGGCGGGCACGACCTTGGGCAACCGGCAATTGATCCATCGCCGCGCCAAAATCAGGGTTCTCGGCAAGTAACTGCTTAGATGACTCCACTTCCAGCGCTTGCTTGTTCACAGGCATATAACCGGTATGCTGGAACCAAGTGGCACTCTGGTCGGCAGACGCTAGGTATTGCATGAACTGCCATGAAGCTTCTTTCTTCTCATCGCTCACGTTGGCCATCATGCCTACGCCCGCACCACCGATTGGCACACGGCACTCAGCGGTACATGGCATAGGTAACACAACCAGATCATCCCCAAGCAGACGCTTGTAATCACCTAGGTTACCCGTACTGTCGAAGTGGATAGCAACACGGCCAGAACTGAAATGTTGTTTAACCAGTTTCTCGTCAGTCACACTTTCTGCCGAAGCCACTCGGTGCTTATGGTAGAGATCACCCATCCACTGGAACGCTTCAATGGTTGCTTGGTCTGCAAGGCCCGACTTGTTAGTAACAGGGTCTACCCAGTCACCACCGTTTTGCATCACCAGACCAAAACGGGTGAACTGGCTTGGCGTATTGATGCCGTATACGTTCTCTGCCCCCAGTTCGCTTTGCACGGTTTTCGCTACGGCAAGAATTTCATCAAACGATGTCATGGCTGGCATGTCCTCGTAGCCCGCTTTTTCAAGCAACGCTTTGTTGACATACATCAGAGGTGTTGAGGAATTGAACGGCATGACATAGTTGCCGTCTTTGTAGTTACCGATTTCCAGCGCGAACGGCTGCAGTTCTTCGGTAAACGCTTTGTTTTCAGCGTAGTAGCCATTCAGATCATTGAGGACACCGGCTTCGGCAAAAACGCCGTACTGGGTCACTTCCAAAACCGCCATTTCTGGGTTACGTCGCGCCGGAATTGATGCCTGCAGCTTGGTAATGATATCGGCATAGCTGCCGTTGTAAGTCGCTTTAACCTCAATATTGTCATTGGCAGTATTGAAGTCATTGATCAGGTTTTGCAGGACGACTTCATCGTCACCTGTCTGGTTATGCCAGAGTTCTACTTGTACCGGTTTTGCTATCGCACCCGCTGCAACAAGCGACAATGCCAACGCTGAAAGACGCAGTTTCATGATTCATTCCATGTTTATCTGAAGGACTGTGGAGCATGCTAGGCAGGAAAAATGACAATACCGTTTCAGTATTTCGTTGATTCGTTGAAGAGAGCTCTGCAACCGTTGCAGAGGTGCTGTAATAACCTGTTTATCTGTAGGTTTCATACTTTGCAATCAAAATTGCAGTTGCATGAATTCTGCAATTTTGACATTTAACAGTCATTTTCTATGGCTATATTCAAAGCAAATTAGCAACTTACGATAAGATAATGAACGATAGGCAGATCAGTTACCAAGTAAAATTTCGCGGTGCAATCCAGCAATTAACCACAGGTGTTGAAAGCAAGCTGACAAAATCCGAAGTCAAAGTCATCGACTACTACCTTGCGCATGCCGACCATGCAGGCCACAGCGGCAAGGATATTGCCAACGCTATCCAAGTGCACCCTTCGACATTGGTCAGATTGGCTCAAAAACTGGGCTTTCGCGGCCATCCCGAACTCAAGCAATACTTGATTAAATTTGCCAACCAATCCGCCGATGCGAGTGAACGCCACCAGCATACGCTGTCACAAATGGAAGGCTCGGTACTGCAATCAACCATCAACCAGGAGATCGAGCACCTCCAGTTAATCAGCAGTGCGGTTTCCCAACCCCTACTCGATGAAGCCTGTCAGCTTATCCTTTCCGCCAACAAAGTCTTCATCAACGGCCAAGATAATACCGAAGGGTTTGCCGAACACTTCTGCCGTCGTCTGAACCGTTCGGGCATTGATGCCGAGACCGTTTCGTTGGGTCGTTCCAAACTGGCGGAGTGTCTCACCGCCTCGCGGCCAGAAGATGTGCTGGTGTTAATCTTCAACAATACCATGAACGAAATGACCGAAAAGCTGATCAAAATAGCCCGCAACTTGCAACTCCAGGTCATAGGTATCAGTGATCTCAGTTCGCTAAGCGTGCCTCAGGATGTGTTACTGCTGCGGGTGTATCGTGGTGAAACCAAGGGGACCAAGTCTGTCAGCCCACCGCTTGTCATCACCAATGCGATTGTCCGTAACCTGACCGTGCTGGCAGAAGAGAGGGTTATGCAGGGACTGCGTCGCTTCGAGATGATCCGCGCGCTAGAAGACTAAATCCCACATAGTAAGAACCGGTGGTCATGACTGCGATCCGATAGACCAAGATCAAAGTAAAATGAATATATTATCACCACTTGTTATATGAAAATTATGTTACTTGAGGCACAATCAAGGGTATGAAACTATTGCGGAAATAATGAGAAAGCAATGAAATTACAGCAACTGCGTTACCTTAAGGCGGTGATAGACAACAACCTGAATATCTCGGTTGCTGCCAATTCCCTGTTCACCACCCAACCGGGTGTCAGCAAGCAAATCAGGCTGCTGGAGTCGGAGCTTGGGGTGAAAATCTTCGAGCGAAAAGGCAAGTCCATCAGTGCCGTGACACCTATCGGCAAGCAGATTATCGACGAAGCTATCGACATGCTGGAAAAAGAAAGCCGCATCAAGACGATAGTCCGCGATCACATCAAGCCCGAAGAAGGCTTTTTGAACATCTACACCACCAATACCATTGCCCGCTATCTCATTCCGGAGGCGGTAGAACGTTTCGTCAAACGCTACCCGAAAATCAAGTTCCACATCGGTACTTCGCAGCTCGACAAATACGGTCATATCCTAAAACGTGGCCAGTCAGATTTTTCGATCCTGGCCCAGAACGTCGAACGCGAAAAAGACATTATCGTCCTGCCAGCCTACAAGTGGAACCTGAGCTTAATCGTGCCCAAAGACCACCCGCTGGCTAATGACAGCGATATCTCCATCGAGAAAATCGGTGCCTACCCGCTGATCAGTTATGAGCCGGGTTCAACCGGCCGTTCGGCGCAAGACGAAGCCTTTAAGGAAAAAGGGATCTCGCCGTATTACTTCATGACGGTAATGGATGTCGAGGTTATCAAGAAATATGTCAACCTCGGCTACGGGATCGGGATTATTGCCCAAGTGGCCGCCCAGGATGTGGTGGACGAAAACCTAGTCAGCATTCCGCTCAACGATATTATCCCAGCGTGTGACGCTTGGCTTTGTTATAGCCGCAACTTGTTCCTGCAAAAATACATGCTAGATTTCATCGAACTGTTCTGTCCGCACCTCACACGGGAAGTAATGGAAGATATCGCCCACTGTTCAGATAACGAAATTCTAAAGATTTCCGAGCAATTTGAATTACCGGAATATTAATTTCCATAATAAAGCACTATCATAAACTTCACCTTTTAGAATATAATTCGAAAGGTGAAGTAATATTTCGTCACCAACTTTAGTATTTAAACATTTTTAACACTCCTCCCTTTTTTGTCAAAACGATTTATTTTTTATCTTAACTATAACTCTCCCCCATTTAATTCATATTCAACACCGCTTATTCTAAGTGTAATAAAAACACAACAGAAAAATGCATATACCGATATAACTAGGGTTAAAGCTAAGTAGTAATGTTTATCATCCCCAGAGTGAAAAACATTTGCTGACCTAAATATCAGAATGGAACTGAAATGAGGGAACACACATGTCGCTTAGTATGGCAGAAAATCAGCCCCGATTTACTATGTCACTCACCAACCAGATACTGATTGCCACTGCAGCAGGGATAGCGTTCGGCAGTATCGTGGGACCATGGGCAGAAAATATCAAATTCATCGGTGATATTTTCATTCGTTTGATCCAGATGTCCGTTGTCTTGCTCGTTATGACCGCAGTTTCAGCAGCAATCGGTAATGTTGATGGTAAAGGGGCCGGTAAAATGAGCCTCCACACCTTCAAATGGATCATCTCGATGACTATTGTCTCTGCATTAGTAGGGTTATTCCTAGCCTTGACCATCAAGCCAGGGGAAGGGATCAGTATTGAAGGTGCGGCAACCGCAGTAGCCGCACCGGAAGCCTCTATACGCGAAACTATCTTAGGCTTCTTTTCAACCAATATTGTTGGCTCTATGGCTAGCGGGGCGATGATCCCTTGCATTGTCTTTGCCATCATTTTCGGTCTTGCTATGGGGTCCTATGCCCGCACCTCCGGTAATACAATCGTCACTGAATTTATTGTCAGCTTCAACGCCGTGATCATGAACATCATCAAGATGGTAATGAAACTGGCGCCTATCGGTATCTTCTGCCTGTTGGCGAACGTTTCTGGCGCAATTGGCTTCAAGGTTATCGTGCCTATGCTTAAGTTCCTTGGAGCATTGGCTATCGGCGATATTATCCTGCTGCTAATGTACGGTCCTTTGACAGCCGCTCTGACTAAAGTCAACCCGTTGAAAATGCCCAAGAAGTTTGCCAAGCTTTCTATCATGTCGATGACCACCACTTCATCGGCTATCTGCCTGCCAACCAAAATGGAAGACTCTGTAACCAAGTTTGGTGTGAGCCGCAAGGTTGCTGACTTTACCGGCCCAATTACTATGTCGATGAATGCCAATGGCGCGGTAATGTGTTATGTGTTGGCTATTTTCTTTATGAGCCAGGCAACGGGTATTGTGCTTGAACCTTTCCAAATGGTTATGGCTATCATCTTATCTGTGATGATGTGCATGGGTACCATCGTCGTACCTGGCGGTATGATTATCGTCTACACCTTCCTTGCTACGTCAATGGGCCTGCCGCTTGAAAGTGTCGCTATCCTTATCGGTATCGACTGGTTCTCAGGCATGTTCCGTACACTGTTGAACAATGTGGTCGATGTGATGATCGGTATGCTGGTATCAGACAAGCTGGGCGAGTTTGACCGTGATGTCTACAACGACGAGAAAAAAGCTGAGTACCTAACCGTTTAATCCGCGTCGGTACTTTCACTAAAAAAGAGCAAATAACACTGTTATTTGCTCTTTTTCGTTAAACCTGTTCATTTACCTGATAACACCTGCTCTAGTCTTGGGTTCTTCAACCTAACCAAAAATACTTTCTGGCGCTTCAACGTCTACTGCTGCTTCAAGCACTACCTGCGCAGCACGGTTAGCCGACTCTATTGCCTTTAATTCAGCGATGAGAGACGAAGTGGCGCTCATTTTCTGTAGCTACAACTCCAAGGGTAATATCATCCGTTGCCTCTGCCTGTTTAATTGAATAGTGACGAATATTAGCGCTAGCTTACAGCACGATTTCTACTTAATTCACACCGCAGATTACCTTCGTCGCCCTATTAACCAAACCAGTCAATCCCCGCGACAAACTCTTTGCTACTTTGTTTTATTTGCAGCGCTTTATGACTGGTTGCATCGGTTGAAACATAAAATTCGCCGTCTTCATAATAAGCACAAACCATAAGGCTCGCTGGAAAGGGGGAGCTCTGGCCGCTCTGTGTCAAAGAGAGAGTTGCCAGAGAGATAATTACTTATCTTTCCTTTCCACAGTATTCATCTAGCAGCGATATGGCATTAGATCAGCAATCAAATAATTGGACCGACTATTAAACAAAAAGCCCCATCAAACATGACAGGGCTTATTTCTTACACCGATGTGAAAGGTTATGCTGTCGCTACTTCCCGTGCTTTGCTCCTGTGCGTTATTAGCGCAAAGATGCAGGCACCCACAGCCACTAACGCACCAGACATAATAAAGCTCATCTCTTTTGAGCCCATCACGTCAGATATAAAACCCGTCAGTGTCGGGGCGATGACCGCAGAACTCATACCAAAGAAGTTCAGTAGGCTAAATGTTCGGCCAAGGCTTTTAGGCGAAGCTTGCTCTGATACATAAGAGATCAAGATAGGATCGACTGCCAGTTTACCGAGCAATCCATAGAAAATTAGGCTTGTCATCAGTACCCAGGTGTTCGGTGCCATGACCGTCAGCAATAGCAGTAGGGCAGCTGCACCTTCAAGGTAGAGTAAGATCTTGACCTTTTTATTGCTGAATTTATCTGATAGACGGCTGAAAAACAGTGCTCCCGGAATACCAGCAAACGCGACTAACGCAGAAGCAAAACCAATCGCCATCCCCTCGAACCCACGTTCGGTTTGCAGAAATGATGGCAACCAAGTCACTATTAGATAGTAGCCATAACAGGTACAGAAGTAGAGGAAATAAGCACTACAAAGCTTGGGCGTGAACATTACTGACAGTGGTACTTTGCCTGTAGCTGCTTGGTCAGTTTTTTCCTCAGCTTTCAATGACTGGCTCTGGTGTGAACGGATAGCCAGCAAAAATACCGCAACCATCACCACCAAAATAGCCACAATCATGAACATGACATGCTGCCAGTTCATATTCATGTTTTTGACCAGTACTGTCGAGCCAATTAGGCCGATCCCCATACCGATTGCCGAGCCACTGTTGATGATGGCATTGGCCATTGCACGGCTGGTTTCGGGGACATTTTGAGACGATAAAGAATACGCTGAACAAAAGAAAGACGCACACCCTGCACCGGCTAGCATTGACCCGACATAGATCAACGATAGGCTGTGGGCGCTAGCCAGCAGTAAGGTGCCAATAATGAATAGAGAAAAACCACCAGCCAGCATCACCTTCTGGCCCAATTTGTCGACCAGAATGCCACAAGGTATTTGCATACAGCAGTAGGCTAGGTAATAGAAGCTTGCAATGGCACCGATCTCTGCATCACTTATCCCCCCCAGTGAAGCTTGGATTTCGGGGTATATAGGAGTAAGTACGGTTCGGTAAATCCAAATGGCTACCCAGCCAAAACATAAAACGACAACCAGTTTTTTCCAGTATTCGACACTGTGCTGATGGTTCTTTTCCATATCATCTTCCGTAATTATTTATATGCTAGCTCGTAAAGCACGTTGATCAGTGCCTCGACGCCAACAGTCAAATCGCTAATATCCGTATGCTCTGCCGGGTTATGGCTTATCCCAGCCACACTTGGAATAAAGATCATTCCTGTAGGGATGCGTGGAGCAAAAATTTGCGAATCATGACCAGCGCCAGAGTGCATGCGTCTGTAGTTGGCGCCTTTTGCTTCGAAGGTAGTATCAATCAGATCAACCAAAGTAGGATCCATTGGGATCGGCTCTTCATCCATCCACAGATCAACGTCAATTTCGATCTCCATTTCTGCACAGATCTGCTTCATATCCTCAACCATCTGGTTACTGAAGCTGATCAGCTTGTCCTTATCGGTATGGCGGCAGTCCATAGAGAACAAAGTCTCCCCCGGAACCACGTTCACGGTATTTGGCTTAGGCACGACTTTACCAAAAGTCAGTACTAGCGGATCGCCTTCAGCCTTGGCTTTATCTATTGACTGGCTACAGATTTTACTAAACGCATATACCGTATCTTTGCGGTAACCCATCGGTGTTGTACCGGCATGGTTCGCTTCGCCTTTAAGAGTGATATTGTAACGGCGTTGACCGGCAATACTGGTCACGACACCCAGTTGCTTGCCTTCAGTTTCCAGCACTTTTCCCTGCTCGATATGCAGCTCGATAAAGGCTTTGATATCTTTTCGGACAGTGCGGTCAGTAGCAAAATCAAAACCGCACTCTCTCATTGCATCAACAAAGTTAACGCCCTTATTGTCAGTAAGACCTTTCACCGCCTCATTGTCGGCAATACCAACGATATTCTTGCTACCCCAGAACACGTAAGGGAAACGACTACCCTCTTCTTCTGCTAGGGAGACCACCTCAAGGGTACGTTTTGGTGATCCATGCTTGTCTTTTA
>NZ_JACSOF010000019.1:0-58714 GCF_014349205.1 Photobacterium sp. BZF1 | reverse complement strand
CTATTGCCCAGACAGCTGAAGGGGCAATGCAGGAATCAACTAACATCATGCAGCGTATGCGTGACCTATCGTTACAGGCAGCAAACGGCTCAAACTCAGACGAAGACCGTGGTGCTATCCAGAAAGAAATGGACCAGCTAACCACTGAGCTTAACCGTATTTCTGAAACCACGACTTTCGGTGGCCAGAAGCTACTAGATGGTACTTATGAAACCCAGCAGTTCCAGGTTGGTGCTGCGGCAAACGAAACTATCAGTATGACACTGGGTGATATTTCCGTAGATAACCTAGGCCAGACAGGTGCTGATACAACTGGTGGTACGATTTCTAGTGCTGCAATTAATCAATTGGCTGGTGGTAGCATTACTATTGCACAAAGTGGTGGTTCTGACTTTGATAAGACAATTGACCTAAGTGGTACTACGGATGGTGCAGGCATTACAGATGCGATTAACTCAGGTTTGAGTGGTACAGGCCTCGTAGCTGAATATAACGAAAGCACAAATACTATTGCGTTCTCTGGTATTGTTGATGATAAGCTTGAGCAAGATAATCTTGTTATTACTGGTACACAACGTGATACATCGGCTGTTACAGCTGCAGTAACAGATATTGCCGTTAAGACAGCAGGTACTGGGCAGAATATGCTGAGTGATTTAGATGTAACAACGGCGGCAGGCGCTCAGAAAGCAGTGTACGCATTGGATGCGGGTATCGCATCAATCGATGACCAGCGTGCAGAGTTAGGTGCGGTACAGAACCGTTTCAACCATACATTAAATAATCTGGCCAATATCAACGAAAACGTTAACGCGTCGAACAGTCGGATCAAGGATGTGGATTTCGCGAAAGAAACCACGGATCTGACCAAGAACCAGATCCTCCAGCAGGCTTCAACGTCTATTCTTGCTCAGGCGAAAATGAATCCACAGGCGGCATTGAGCTTACTGTAATTCAATAGTCCTAGAAGGCATGGTACGCAAAGTACCATGCCTTTTTACCTTTACATGAGGGTGAAAATATGGAGATCCCACCTGACAGTTCTATACGGCCTTTGCCGCTAACCTCTAACAACCCCAGTGACACCTCTTCTCCTAGTCGTGATGGCCGTAGTGCTAATGCGGTACAAAAAAACAACCAGACAGACCCATCGGGGCAACCGCTTGTTGGGGATAAAGCCACAAATTCCCAAGATGCCGCAACAAAACCTCAGCTTGATGAAGCAATGGCTGAAAAAATGGCCATGTATTTCCAGAACGTCAATCGTGAACTGAAATTCCAAGTCGACAACGAAGGGGGAGATCCCATTGTTATCATTATCGATAAGGAAAGTGGTGATGTTATTCGTCAAGTTCCGGCACAAGAATTGCTAGATATAAATGAAAGTCTGGCAAAGTATCCGCCAGTCTCACTGAGCCAGAAGGTGTAAAGGGGTCGCATGGGGTTATCAGTTGGTGGTCTAGGGTCAGGGCTAGATGTCGCAGGCATGACAGATATGCTAGTCGCGGCGGAGCGTACGCCAAAGCAGCAACGTATCGACAAGCAGATGCAGGAAGTCGAGGTGAGTTTGAGTGCCTACGGCCAAGTCAACTCGTCTATGTCAGATATGCAGGACATGTTTGAAGAGTTCGATGAAGATGAGGTGTTCCTCAGTAAGAAAGCAGTTAGCTCTGAGGCCGATTACTTAAAGGTCAGTGCTGAGAGCCATGCCCAAAACGGTAACTACTCAATTGAAATCAATCAACTGGCACAATCCCACCGTTTGGTGAGCGAGAATGGTTTGGATGCAGACCCCGATGCAAGCCTTGGTGATGGTGAGTTGGTCTTCTCGCTTGGTAGTGAAACCATGTCTGTTACGATAGACTCGGCGAAAAGTAGCCTTAAAGATGTCGTTGATGCCATCAATAATGCTAATGGCAACCCCGGTATCAATGCCACTACCATTACCATTGGTGATCAAGCCCACATTGTTTTCACTAGTGATAAAACGGGTAAAGATAATACGATTGCTATTGATACATCCAATGCCACTGGTGAACTGACCAAGCTTGCTTTTGACCCAGCTAATCCTGATGCTGGTGAAATGGACCAGATGCAAGAGGCACTGGATGCCGAAATCATGATCGATAACTTCCTGATGGCAACCAGTGATACCAATGAATTCGACAATGTTATCGATGGTGTAAAAATCAATGTTGAAAAACTGACAGGTACCACTGGCGGTGGCCGTGATGATATAGACGTAAAGAAAGTTGATATCACCATCAGTAACGATACTGGTAAAGCGAAAGAAGCCGTTGAATCTTTCACAGAAAATTATAATGCTTTCCTTGAGATGGTCGAGGGCATGTCCCAGTATGACATCGAGGAGAAAACCGGTGGGCCGCTCAATGGGGATAGCATAACCCGATCATTTACTGGCCAGATGCGTACCTTGATGAATACCCCAGTCGAGGTCAATGGGGAGCAACTCTATTTATCGGACTTTGGTGTGACGACCACACGAGAAGGTGTGCTCGAAATAGACAATGAAATGCTTGATGATGCGTTAGAAGATAACTTTGGCGCTTTCAATCAGTTTTTCGCCAGTGAAAATGGCTTTTTGAAAGAAGTCGACAAATTGATGGAATCCTATGTTGGTCGCGAAGGTACCTTGACCAACAGGGAGGAATCACTCGAAGGTCAGAAGCGTCGTTTGGAAGACGACCAACGAGAACTTGACCGCCGGATGGAAGCCTACGAAGAGCGGACGTATAAACAGATGTCGGCGATGGATGCAGCCATCTACAAGATGAACAATGAACTGAATACTATGATGAGCTTGCTGGTGTTCTAAGGTTGAAAGATGAAAGAACTAGCCATTTTAGAGAAGCAGATAGAGGTACTTCTCGCACTCGATGAGTATCCAGATGATTTTCCCGAGCAACTCGAGCAACTGGTCGCGGCAAGGCATGAGCAGGTCAAAGCAATCCTCGCAGACCGTGACAACCTGAGCCGGGAAACTTTTGAGGACGTCCAGCAACGTACCCGTGATTTGAAAGTACTGCTAGAACAGAACAAAGCCCGGATACGGCAGAAGCTATTGACCGCCAAGCAAGGCAAGAAGTCAGTGTCTGTCTATCAAATGTATCAAAAATAAATAGGAAAGAATTATGCGTGGTTCGCTTCAGGCATATAAGCAAGTGTCAGTTAACTCCCAGTTGGCCAGTGCATCTCCACACCGCGTGGTACTGATGCTATTAGGGGGAGCCATTGAACGCTTGATTCAGGCAAAGGCCGCGATGGATCAAGGCAATGTTGCAATGAAAGGTGAGCGAGTGTCGAAGGCATTAGCGATTATTGGCACTTTGAAAGACAGCCTGTCGATGGAAGACGGTGGTGAGGTAGCCACAAATCTAGACAGCTTGTACGATTTTATGTTGCGCCATATTATTGACGGCAGCTCAAACAACAAATCGGAAAACTTTCTAGAGGTGGTCGACTTGCTGCGTGAAATCAAGTCAGCTTGGGAGCAAATCCCTGCCGAGTTCCACCACTTGGCCGAAGAATCATAAAATTGTCACAGTAAAGCTGTGATGTGTCGCAGTCACGTACTCGTACAAAATCCGCTCGAAAGCTATCCCAAGCTTGCTTTTCATTGGGATAGCTTCACAGCTTTTACCCGCCGTCGGTTGCCTTATTCTGTACTTTAATTACAATGGTCAGATAAGATTTGAAGTGGTTTCTCGTCGCATTACGCCTTTTTTTTCATAATTTTTAAATATGAATGTCGATAATGCCAGCACGAAATAACTCTTAAGTAGGCAGGCAAACTCTTTTCTATGCAAGTTCATACCCTCGTAATTGATGATGACCAACAGCATCGCCATGATTTAAGCGTGATCCTTACCTTTATCGGTGAGCAATTTGAAGCTTACTCGTCTCAAGAGGTTAACAGTTCGCACTGGGAAAAAGAGTGGGGCGCCTGTTTACTGGGCAAGGTGTCCTCAAGCCAGTCGCTAACTAATTTGCTGAACTTCTTGCGTACCCATCACCATATTCCGGTGATTTCAATGGGCGAGCATGAGAACGAGCTCGCGGCATTGCCTAACTATGTAGGTAACCTCGATAAGCCAATTCATTACGGCCAGTTGATGGATGCCTTCCGCCACTGTAAAGAGTTCCTGGGTAAGCAGACTTTCCAGCTTCCGACCTTTGGCCGCAAGAATACTTTATTCCGGAGTATGGTTGGGCGCAGCGAAGCCATCAGCCAGATCCGCCATTTAATGGAGCAGGTGGCTTCGACCGATGCCAGCGTACTGATTTTTGGTGAATCCGGTACCGGTAAAGAAGTTGTCGCACGTAACATTCATTACCATTCTACCCGTGGCAAAGGACCGTTTGTGCCGGTTAACTGTGGGGCTATTCCACCGGACTTGCTTGAGAGCGAGTTGTTTGGTCATGAGAAAGGGGCATTCACGGGCGCTGTTTCAACCCGTAAAGGCCGGTTCGAATTGGCTGAAGGCGGTACCCTGTTCCTGGATGAAATTGGCGATATGCCAATGCCAATGCAGGTGAAATTGCTGCGTGTGCTGCAAGAGCGTTGTTTTGAGCGCGTTGGTGGCAGTGAAACGATTAAGGCTGATGTGCGTATCGTTGCTGCGACTCACCGCGATCTTGAATCTATGATCGCTGAAGAGAAGTTCCGTGAAGACCTCTACTACCGCTTGAACGTCTTCCCAATTGAAATGCCGGCCCTCCGCGAGCGAATGGAAGATATTCCGTTGTTGCTGCAGGAGTTACTGGCACGGATGGAAGCTCAGGGGGCCAAGCCTATTCACTTTACCCCACGTGCAGTGACCTCACTGATGGAGCATGACTGGCCGGGTAATATTCGTGAACTGGCCAACTTGGTTGAACGTTTGATTATTCTTTACCCTGGTGAGATGGTCGATATCAGCCACCTACCGATGAAGTATCGGTATAACCAGTTCCCAGAATTCCAGCCGGAAGAAAGCTTCCTGTCTGTCGATGACCACGAGCGCATGGCACTGGCAGACATGTTCAGCAGCCAAGCCTCAGAGCTTGAAACGGCACAGAATCACAGTGACTTGCCGCCGGAAGGGGTAAATTTGAAAGAAATGCTGGCAGAGCTGGAAATTGACATGATCAGCCAAGCGCTGGAAGCCCAAGGGGGCGTAGTCGCTCGCGCTGCCGATATGCTGGGTATGCGCCGAACCACGTTGGTTGAAAAAATGCGCAAATACGGTTTGAGCCGCTAACAACAACCCATTACTTTCATAACTCCAAAAGTGACGTCAAAAAAATGGCGTCACTTTTATATCCCTCCTGTAGATAACGTGCTGATAATAAAGATATAATATTGGCACTATTCATGCATTACTCAGTAACAGACAGCGTGCTGCTTAACGTTATGCTCTGAAATCGCCAAGAGCATAAAAAACAATGGTACGCGTTGAGATGAGCCCACTTTCGAATGAGTTTTAGGTTTTCCATGGACGATAATCAGCCTGCCCAGAGCGTATCCCAACAGACGGACCCGGCATTGGGCACATTGTCACAGCAAGTGAGCCGGTACCAGCAAGTGCTGGATGTGATGCCATCTGGCGTGATTTTCTTGGATTCTGGCGGTATCGTCCGTGAAGCTAACCCTGAAGCTATCCGTTTGCTCGAACAGCCTCTGATTGGCCAGCGTTGGGTAGACGTTATCCAGCGTGCCTTTTCGCCGCGTGAAGATGATGGCCATGAAATCTCCTTGAAAAATGGCCGCAGGGTGAAATTGGCGATTTCGGCTTCCAACAGCGGTCAACTGATCTTTATCACCGATATGACAGAAACCCGACTGCTTCAGGCCCGGGTGAGTGAGATGCAACGTTTGTCATCGCTCGGCAAGATGGTGGCTTCGCTGGCCCATCAAGTGAGGACGCCACTATCGAGTGCCATGTTGTATGCCTCCAACTTAGCGTCGCCTAACTTGACGGCACCTATGCGGGAGCGGTTTCAGGGCAAACTGGTTGATCGGTTGCATGACTTGGAAAAGCAGGTCAACGACATGCTGTTGTTTGCCAAGGGCGGTGATAACAAAGTCGTTGGGTGTTTTACTCTTGAAACCTTGCTCAACGAGCTTGATGGCATGGTAGAGGCGCAGGTGATCAACAACCAGGTTGATTTCAGTATCGACTGTGATGATGAGTCCCTGACCCTATTGGGTAATGCCAATGCACTTGCCAGTGCGATCAGTAATCTGATCACCAATGCGATTCAGATGGCAGGTAAACAATGCCGGGTTGCGCTGCAGGTTATCGTACAAGGGGAGTGGATTCATCTCGCCGTATTGGACAATGGACCCGGTATTGCCCCGGAGATGCAGAAGAAGATACTGGAGCCCTTTTTTACCACTCGCCAGCAAGGGACAGGGCTTGGATTGGCCGTGGTCCAAATGGTTGCCAATGCGCACAAAGGCCGTTTGAGTTTGGAATCCGAGCTAGGTAAAGGCGCATGTTTTACCTTGTCATTACCGCAGGCCGATGCGCAAAGCGCCACTCAGCCAATAAATCCAGTATCAGAAAAATCACAAGAACACTCACAAGAACAATTCGAACAACCAATGGACCCGACAGGAGTGACCCTATGAACCAAAGCCGTGTGTTAGTTGTCGAGGATGACGAAGGCTTGCGCGAAGCCTTGGTCGATACACTGGCTCTGGCTGGTTACCACTCACTGGAGGCAGACAGTGCCGAGCAAGCGCTGTTGATGCTCAAAGCCAATACGGTGGATATTGTGGTGTCGGATGTTCAAATGGCTGGTATGGATGGCCTTGGTTTGCTGCGCAGTATCAAACAGCACTGGCCAAAGCTCCCTGTTTTGCTGATGACCGCTTACGCCAATATTGAAGATGCCGTGTCGGCGATGAAAGAAGGCGCGATCGATTACATGGCTAAGCCATTTGCGCCGGAGGTGCTGCTTAATATGGTAAGCCGATACGCGCCGGTGAAAAGCGAAAGTGGCCAAACTATTGCAGCCGATGAGAAATCACTCAAGCTATTGGCGCTGGCCGAAAAGGTTGCCAAAACCGATGCCAGTGTGATGGTGCTTGGCCCGAGTGGCTCGGGTAAAGAAGTCATGTCCCGCTATATTCACGAAAACTCGAACCGTAGCGAAGGGCCATTTGTCGCGATTAACTGTGCCGCTATTCCGGAAAACATGCTCGAGGCGACCTTGTTTGGTTACGAAAAAGGGGCGTTCACCGGTGCGGTCCAGGCCTGTCCCGGCAAGTTCGAGCAAGCTCAGGGCGGAACGATCTTACTTGATGAAATCAGCGAAATGGATCTGAATTTACAGGCCAAATTGCTGCGGGTTTTGCAGGAACGTGAAGTTGAACGCTTGGGCAGCCGCAAGAGTATCAAATTGGATGTTCGGGTATTGGCAACCAGTAACCGTGATCTCAAAGGCTATGTGGCACAGGGTAATTTCAGGGAAGATTTGTACTACCGCCTAAATGTCTTCCCGTTGATGTGGCCGGCATTGTCAGATCGCCCAGGAGATATCGAGCCGCTAACGCAGTACCTCATGGAGCGTCACTGTATCAAGCAAGGGCTGGCTGTTCCCGAGTTTTCTCCGGCGGCTCTGAGTAAGCTAAAGCATTATAGCTGGCCGGGTAATGTGCGTGAGCTGGACAATGTTGTCCAACGTGCAATGATCCTATGCCAGGACCAAACGGTTGCCGAGTCAGATATCTTGCTCGAAGGGCTCGACTGGTTGCAAGCCGATGGATTACAGACGTTGCTTGAGCCGATGACCCACTCTAGGGCCGATGATCATTCCGCGGTTGTGCCAAATGTGGCCACAGAGCAGCAAGTTACAGAGAAGCAAAAACTCACGGCACCAGCAGATGGGCTAGGAAATGAGCTGCGGGAACAGGAGTTTTCGATTATTCTAGACACTATTCGTGCCTGTGATGGCAAGCGCAAGGATGTTGCCGAACAATTAGGGATCAGCCCGCGGACATTGCGCTATAAATTGGCAAAAATGCGTGATGCTGGAATAGATATCCCAGTTTGAACACCGTAATGAGGGAGCAATTCCTTCATACTTAACATAACCATATATATAAAGAAATTTGCTCGGTAAGTAATTGGATTGACAAATTTCTGACGGGTAGGAGAAACAAATGAAAGTAAATGGACTTCAGGCCGAAATGCAGGCAATGAAACTGGAAGCCACCAACGCTTCCCGCCCGGCAACAGGACAACAGGTCAGTGCTGATTTTGGCGCCATGCTTGGTGACGCCATTAAAGGTGTCAACCAACTGCAGTCACAATCCAGTGAGTTAGCCACCCGTTTCGACCAAGGGGATCGCAATGTTTCCCTGTCAGATGTCATGATTGCGCGCAACAAGTCGAGCGTTGCTTTTGAAGCGACGGTGCAAGTGCGCAATAAGATGGTTGATGCGTACAAAGAACTCATGAATATGCCGGTCTAATAGGAATTTAGTGCGTGTCGGATCCATCTACTAACAATGAGCTCGCCGTTGCTGGCAATTCACCGTCGACGGCGGTAATGGCTGATAGCGAATTGGAGCTACAGAACCCTGATGCTGGAGAGAAAAGTGCCTCGCGTGTAGATAGCATGCTGGGTAACCTTGACGTGTTGCGTCAGGTCGTTCTGGTTCTGTCTGTGGCGATTTGTGTCGCTTTGATTGTTCTGGTCGTCTCTTGGATCAAAGAGCCAGAGATGCGACCGCTTGGCACCTATGAAACCGCAGAGCTGATCCCCATTCTCGATCACTTCGATCAGAAAAAAATCAATTACACCCTTGATGGGAATACCATCCGGGTTCCGGCTGACAATTTCTCAGCGATCAAGCTCGAATTGACCCGGGCTGGGCTTAACCAGACCGCGGCTGTCGGCGATGACATCCTGCTACAGGATATGGGCTTTGGTGTGTCGCAGCGCTTGGAACAAGAGCGCCTCAAGCTTAGCCGCGAACGCCAATTGGCGCGGGCAATTGAACAAATTCGTCAAGTCCGACAGGCTCAGGTATTGCTCGCAATGCCAAAGCAAAGTGTGTTTGTCCGTCATAACCAAGAAGCCTCAGCAACCGTTTTTCTTACCTTATCGACAGGCGGTTCTCTTGGCCAGCAGGAAGTTGACTCAATCGTTGATATGGTGGCCACCGCTGTACCGGGACTGAAACCGACAAGGGTAACAGTGACCGATCAGCACGGTCGCTTGCTCAGCTCCGGGACCGCAGACCCTCAGGCCACAGCCCGTCGCAAAGAGTATGAACTGGAACGTAAGCAAGAGCAGGCATTGCGTGAGAAAATCGACGCTATCCTGATCCCTGTCTTGGGATTGGGTAACTATACCGCTCAGGTCGATGTGTCGATGGATTTCAGCGCTGTGGAAGAAACCCGTAAGCAATTTGACCCGGCTTCCCAGTCAACACGCAGTGAATATACCCTCGAAGATATCAATAACGGCAGCATGGTCGCGGGGATCCCGGGGGCGCTGAGTAACCAACCTCCAGCGGATAGTGCGATTCCGCA
Source organism: Photobacterium sp. BZF1 (assembly GCF_014349205.1). Lineage (NCBI taxonomy): Bacteria > Pseudomonadati > Pseudomonadota > Gammaproteobacteria > Vibrionales > Vibrionaceae > Photobacterium > Photobacterium sp. BZF1. The sequence goes on along the minus strand of NZ_JACSOF010000019.1, from coordinate 49,166 downwards.
GGAAGTCAAAGAGCTACAATCTGGCGGCAGTGCAGGGAACAACTCTGTCCACCGAGAAGCGACCCGCAACTATGAGCTTGATACAACAATCCGCCATCGCCGGGCACAAACCGGGACGGTCGACCGCCAGACGGTGTCCGTGGCTATCGATTACAAGCAAGTGCAGAACCCTGAAACCGGCGAACTGACACGTGTAGCCCTGAGTGAGGCAGAGCTGGCAAAAATTGCCCGCTTGCTCAAAGGCGGTGTGGGCTTCTCTGAAATGCGTGGCGATATGTTGGAAGTGATTTCCGTCCCGTTTGCCATTCCTGAAGAGCAGATGGTGGCTGACCTGCCGATCTGGGATCACCCTAACTTCAATACTTGGGTGCGCTGGTTGGCTGCGGCATTGGTCATTATCGTTATCATGGTCGTGATGGTTCGCCCGGCCATGCGCAAACTGCTTTATCCAAACCAGGCTGCCGACGGTACGCCGTTGGATGAAAATGGCCTGCCGGTCGTTGCCGGTGGTCATGACTCCATCGATCTTATCGGTAGCGAATTGGATGGTGTTGAGACGCTTGAGTTGAGTAGCAGCAACTTGGATCTACCAAACCTGCATAAAGATGAAGACCTGCTCAAAGCGGTTCGTGCTCTGGTTGCCAATGAGCCGGATCTGGCGGCGCAGGTTGTTAAGAGTTGGGTAACTGAAGATGGCTAATGAAGTAGCAACCACAGACAACAAAAAATTTGATATCACCACCCTAACTGGTGCTGATAAAGCTGCGATCCTGCTTCTTAGCCTCAACGAGCAGGATGCGGCCAGTATTATCCGTCACCTTGAGCCTAAGCAGGTTCAGCGTGTAGGGGGCGTGATGGCGCAAATGGCCGATCTTAACCAAGAAAAGGTCTCAGCCGTTCACCGCCATTTCCTCGAGGATATCCAGAAATACACCAGCATTGGTATGGGGAGCGAAGACTTTGTCCGCAATACCCTTATTGCTGCATTGGGTGAAGATAAAGCCAATAACCTGGTTGATCAGATCCTGATGGGTAGCGGCTCTCGTGGCCTGGATTCCTTGAAGTGGATGGATCCCCGCCAGGTGGCGAGCATTATCCTCAATGAGCACCCGCAGATCCAAACCATTGTTTTGTCATACCTTGAGCCTGAACAATCAGCAGAGATCTTGGCACAGTTCCCTGAACGGGTACGCTTGGATCTGATGATGCGTATTGCCAACCTTGAAGAAGTCCAGCCGGCCGCCCTCCATGAGCTTAACGATATTATGGAGAAACAGTTTGCTGGTCAGGCGGGTGCGCAGGCCGCGAAAATTGGTGGCCTGAAGGCGGCCGCTGAGATCATGAACTACCTCGACAACAATGTTGAGGGGGCGCTGATGGATCAAATCCGTGATAACGATGAAGACATGGCGACCCAGATTGAAGATCTGATGTTTGTGTTCGATAACCTCGCTGAAGTCGACGACCGGGGCATCCAGACCTTGCTGCGCGATGTACCGCAAGATCTGTTGCAGAAAGCCCTTAAAGGGGCTGATGACATGCTACGCGAGAAGATCTTGCGCAATATGTCCAAGCGTGCCGCCGAAATGCTGCAGGATGATCTCGAAGCAATGGGGCCTATCCGGGTGGCCGATGTGGAATCTGCCCAGAAAGAGATCCTTTCGATTGCCCGTCGTTTGTCCGATTCGGGTGAGTTGATGCTGACCGGGGGCGGTGCCGATGAATTCCTGTAATCGCCGTCAGGTAACTTCTTGTTTAATGGCGAATTGTTTAAAGGCGAACTATGTCTGCTGATCGCCCAATGGATCGCCGCCGTGGTTTTCTGCGTGTGTCAGAGCATCAGGCGCAAGAGCTTGAGCGTTGGGCCTACCCGGATTACTCCCCAGAACAAGAGGGCATGACAGAAAATGCCCTCAACTATGATCCTGAATGGCAAGTCGAACCCCTTGACGAAGAGCCAGAACTACCGCCGCTTACTGCCGCCGATCTGGATGATATCCGCCATTCTGCCTATGAAGAAGGGATTGCCGAAGGCCGTGCTGCCGGACATCGCGAAGGCCTTGAGAAAGGTATGCAGCAGGGGATGGAGCAAGGCTTGCAGCAAGGGCTTGAACAAGGTTTGGCCCAAGGTCTCGAACAGGGGTTAGAGCAAGGTAAAGGCCAAATTGATGAGCAAGTTGGCCACCTGACTCAGCTCATTGAGAAGTTAGCCACCCCGCTGCAGCAGGTCGATGATGCTGTCGAGCAGCAATTGGTCTTGTTGGCGACGAGTTTGGCTCGGGAGTTGATCCAAGTCGAGCTTAAGACTAACCCTCAAGTGATTTTGCAAACGCTGCGTGAAGGTATCGCGGCGTTGCCTATGGCTGGGCAGCAAACAACCATACAGTTGAACCCGGAAGACTTGGATATTATCAAGCAGGCCTATGGTGAAGAGAACTTGGCAAACCGTCATTGGACATTGCAGGCAGAACCGGCAATGAATCGCGGTGATTTGTTTGTCGAATCAGGTAACTCGACCGTCGACTACCAGATGGAAGTCCGCCTGCGCCATTTGCTTGAGCAATTTGTTGGCCTTAATAGCCAGCTGCAACCTTCACCTCATCAAGACACTGGAGACGCGTGATGGCCAACCTGGCTCAGCGTTTATCCCGTTACCAAACCTCAAATACTGCCTGCCGTCCAGTGGCCTCTGGCCGTCTGGTGCGAGTAGTGGGGCTAACACTGGAAGCGATTGGTTGCCGTGCCCCAGTGGGTAGTTTGTGCAAGGTTGAAACCTTGACGGGAGAGATGGAGGCTGAAGTCGTTGGATTCTCAGGTGAAACCTTATTCCTGATGCCCAGCGAGCAACTAACCGGGGTCATGCCCGGTGCAAGGGTGACGCCAATCACCGAAGCAGGTGGGATCCCGGTCGGTATGGAACTGCTGGGCCGTGTTATCGACGGTGTCGGCAATCCGCTTGATGGTTTGGGGGATATCTTCACCGCCGATCGTGCCGCATTTAATGCCGAGCCTATCAACCCCCTAGCAAGAAAGCCTATCAAGGAGCCGCTGGATGTTGGCCTAAAGGCCGTCAATGGTTTGCTGACTGTCGGTAAAGGGCAGCGTATCGGTCTATTTGCCGGCTCAGGTGTGGGTAAATCGGTCACTTTGGGCATGATGACCCGGGGTACAACGGCTCAGGTCGTAGTGGTCGGGCTTATTGGTGAGCGTGGCCGGGAAGTTAAAGAATTTATTGATGAAATCTTAGGTAGCGAAGGTCGCCAGCGTGCCGTGGTGGTTGCCGCCCCGGCAGATGCATCCCCATTGATGCGCTTGAAGGGGTGTCAAACCGCGTTGACCATCGCAGAGTATTTCCGCGACCAAGGGCTTGATGTCCTGCTGCTGATGGATTCGCTCACCCGCTTTGCCCAAGCACAGCGTGAAATTGCCCTATCGGTTGGTGAGCCGCCGGCAACCAAAGGTTATCCGCCGTCGGTGTTTGCCAAGCTACCCGCTTTGGTAGAGCGTGCCGGTAATGGTGGTGAGCACCAAGGGTCGATCACGGCATTCTTCACCGTGCTGACGGAAGGCGATGATTTGCAAGATCCGATTGCCGATGCCTCACGGGCGATTTTGGATGGTCACATCGTCCTATCGCGGGAACTCGCCGATGCCGGCCATTACCCAGCGATTGATGTCGAGCGTTCGGTCAGTCGTGTTATGCCTGCCATTGTCAGCGAAGAGCATATGATGATGTCCAAGGCGGTAAGGCAGGTGCTGTCGATTTGCCGCAAGAACCAGGATCTGGTGTCTATCGGGGCCTATAAGCCAGGCACCGATCAGGCTATTGACCAGTCATTTGCCCTTAAACCCCGGTTGGACGGTTATATGCAGCAAGCGATGAAAGAAGCCGTCCCTTACGAGATGTGCGTTAATATGCTGCGGGCCGTTCTTAGTGGACAATAGCTTAGTGGGCAATAGTTCAGCGAAAGATCATTTTCAGGAGTAAGTCATGGCAGCTGATAGCGCACTCGAGCTGATTTTGAACCAGACGGCTGATGCCGAGCACAAGGCGTCGCTAGCACTGAACCAAGCCCGTATTGAGCGTGAAAATTATCTGCAGCAATTGCAGCAAATTGAACAGTACCGGCTGGATTACTGCCGTCAGTTATCAGAGCGAGGCCAGCAAGGGCTAACAGCCAGTGCGTATAATCACCTGCAGAAATTCTTAAATCAGCTTGATGAAACCTTGGTCAAGCAAAAGAGCGCAGGCGCCCATTTTGATCAGCAAGTTGAGCAATGCAGCCAGCATTGGCAGGAAATGCGGAAGCAGCGGCGTTCGATTGAATGGCTCATCGAGAAAAAGCAAACAGAGCGGCAACGTTTGCTGGATAAGCAAGAGCAGAAAATGATGGATGAGTTCGCCACCATGCAGTACGCCCGCCGCCAAATGATCCGCTAGCCGGTTACCCGGGAGTTTTGGCTTGAAAGTAAAACCATTTGGCGTGCTTCTTGCATTTTATTCACCATAAGCCACAGCCAAAGTGTGACCACCATTATGCTTTTATCTCAATTTCTCTCTGCAGATACTGCGTCGTCAGCCGCTGCCCAGACACCCAAGGCGTCGTCTGGAGCGGATAGCAAGGCGAAGGACAGTGCCTCTGCCACCTCTTCCGGGGCGTTCACTGAAACGTTGCAAGGCGCTATTGGGGCAGATCCTGCCGCCGAGAATAAAAACGGCCCTTCCGTTGCCGCGAAGCAACAGCCTGCTGATGAGCAAGAAGTAGAAAAAACGGCACAGGATGTTGAAAATGCTGAGTTACTTGCCAAAAGTGGTAGTAAAGAGGCGGTGATTTCGTCAGCTTCGGATAAAGATGGGAAAGAGCAAGCGGTTGATACCGATGAACAGGATTCAAGCGATGAGGCTGTCAGTACGGGTGTGGCAACCTTGTCGCCCGGGGCTTCCTTATCATCACCACAGAATGCCAAGGGTTCGATGACAGAAGGCGAGGAATTGCTCCAACGGTTATCGGCGTCCCGTAGTCAGCTAGCAGGTCATTCTGCCGCTGGGCAGGGGCAGGCAGTAGATGGCAAATTGTTGCCGCCTGATGCAAGTGCTGAAGGTACGGCTTCTGAGGCTGATGGCACTGTAAGTAAAGAAATGCTTGGCAAAGACAGCGCGAGTAAAGAAGCGTTGCTCAAAGACGGTCTGGCTAAGGATGGGGTTGCTATTGCTGATGGAAAGTCCGCAAAAGTTGACAGCAACGGCAAAGTGGCACTGTCAGGTATGACGGTGTCTGGCGCTGACCTGGCCGAGTTGAAAAATAGCCAAGGCACATCTCCACTTTCTTCGGGTATGAATGCTTCGGGTTTAAATGCGACGGGGGTAAGTGCGAATAGTGCCCTCACCTCATCAACAAATAGTGAATTAGCAGCCCTGATGGGGCAGTCAACCTCATCCGGCTCGCTCAAAGGCTCATTGGCCACAAAAGGCAATGCCAGCGCCCTTGCAGCTGCGTCAATGGATAGCTCATTGAGCACAATGGCAGATGATGGCCTGGGAACCAGTTTGGGTGAAACCCAAGGGGCACATGCCGCTCTTCGTTCGGCAACCGCTGGGATGATGGTCGCAGAGGGTGATAAGCCGGGGAATGCCCAGCCACCTTTACTGCTGACCAAAGAGCAAGCCGGCGAACAGCTTGCAGACAGGGTCCAGATGATGATGTCCAAGAACCTCAAGCATGTGGATATCCGCCTCGACCCGCCTGAGCTTGGCAAGATGCAGATCAAGCTGTCGATGAATAATGATCAGGCATCGGTACAAATTACGGTCGCTAACCAACAATCTAGGGACTTAGTTGAACAGGCGATGCCGCGCCTGCGTGAACTGTTGCATCAACAAGGGCTTCAGTTGGCTCAGAGCACCGTGCAGCAAGATAGCAGCCGCCAGTTTGCGGGAGGTTCACAGCAGCAAGCGAATGGACAACCGGGATCTCAACCCCAGCATGGCGGGCAGGGGAGTAGCCAGGGAAATAGCCATGACCATGCAAATGGCAGCGCTGCGCCAGCACACACAGCAGATTTGTGGATGACGGCACCAAAAGACGGTGTTGATTATTATGCCTAAGGGGTCAGTCTGTTAAACTGGCCAACAATGACTGCAAATAAGAAATAACGACAAAGGACAAATCAAAGATGGCAGATGAAGCGCAACCCGGTGGTAAGAAAAAACTCATTATTATTGCCGTGCTGACAATAGTGCTGCTGGGTGGTGGAGGCGCAGGGGCATGGTTTTTCCTCAATGACGCTTCCCCCTCTCCAGACACTGCGCAGTCTGCTGGCTCAGCTTCTCAGTCGGCTCCTGCAGTGCAGGAGTCAGCTTATTATGTCATTTTGCCTCAGCCGTTCATTTTCAATGTGACCGGCGATGCAAGGGACAGGCTGGTACAGGTCAAAGTACAGCTGATGGTGCGGGGCGACAATAACGAGGAGATTGCCCGCCAGCATATCCCGCTAATAGAAAGTACGCTGCTGCAGACCTTTGGGGCTGCAACGGTTGAGCAGTTGAGAACGCCGACAGGGCGATTGGAACTTCGTGGCCAGTCATTGACGGCAGTTCAAGAGGCACTTCTTAAGGTATCCGGCCGACAAACGGTTGAACGGGTACTGTTTACTGGTTTTGTAATGCAATAGGTTTTATGTGAGTGACTTATTAACCCAGGACGAAATTGACGCGCTTTTGCATGGCGTTGACGATGTCGATGATGATGATGACGGTGGCCAGAGTGAAACGGGCGTCATTGCGTTTGATTTTTCCTCACAAGACAGAATAGTCCGTGGGCGGATGCCCACACTGGAGCTGATTAACGAGCGTTTTGCCCGCCATATGCGGATCAGCTTGTTTAATATGTTGCGAAAAACGGCCGAGGTGTCCATCAACGGGGTACAGATGCTCAAGTTTGGTGAGTATCAGAATACCCTCTATGTCCCGACCAGTTTGAACATGGTGCGTTTCCGTCCGCTTAAGGGCACGGCGCTGATCACCATGGAAGCCAGGCTGGTGTTCATTTTGGTGGAGAACTTCTTCGGCGGTGATGGCCGCTTCCACGCCAAGATCGAAGGGCGGGAGTTCACCCCGACTGAGCGCCGTATTGTCCAGATGCTGCTGAAGTTGGTGTTTGAAGATTACCGTGAAGCCTGGTCGCCGGTGATGGGGGTCGAGTTTGAATACCTCGACTCAGAAGTGAACCCGACGATGGCCAATATTGTCAGCCCGACCGAGGTGATAGTGGTCAGCTCATTCCATATCGAGGTTGATGGCGGCGGCGGTGACTTCCATGTGGTGATGCCTTACTCCATGGTGGAGCCGATCCGCGAATTGCTCGATGCCGGTGTCCAGAGTGACAAAATGGATACCGATGTCCGTTGGAGCAAAGCCCTGCGCGATGAAATTATGGATGTCCCGGTCAACATGCGGGCCAAACTGCTCGATGTTGATCTGACTTTACGCGATCTGATGGAGCTCCAGCCGGGAGATGTGATCCCGATTGATATGCCGGAAGCTGCGACGGTGTTTGTCGAAGACCTGCCGACATACCGTGCCAAGATGGGGAAGGCGGGTGAGAATATCGCGCTTAAGATCACCGAAAAATTAAAACGTCCGGATATGGTGAAAAGCGACTTGGCTTTTCTCGATCGTGATGAATTAGGCTCGGCACTGTTGAACCTCCACAGTGACGATACAGACAATTAAGGACGAAGTCCGAATAGGTACAAAACATGTCTAATAATGACCAACAAATTGCCGACGATTGGGCGGCGGCACTTGCGGAACAGGCCAGTGATGAAGGGGCGCAGCCAGCGCCGTTGGAAGAGTTGACCGATGAGTCGGCACCGATTGGCGATGATGAGCGCCGCAAGCTCGATACGATCCTTGATATTCCGGTGACCATTTCGATGGAAGTTGGCCGTACCCAGATCAGCATCCGGAACCTGCTGCAGCTCAACCAAGGCTCAGTCGTTGAACTTGATCGCGTTGCGGGCGAGTCATTGGATGTCATGGTCAACGGTACCTTGATTGCGCACGGGGAAGTTGTTGTGGTCAATGACAAATTCGGTATTCGTTTGACTGATGTGATCAGTCAGACCGAGCGTATCAAGAAGTTGCGTTAATGATGGCCCCAGAACTAAACCTTGCCACCACCCTGGCGTCACTGTTACTCGTTATCGCTGTCATTGTGCTGTTAGCTTGGTTGATGAAACGGATGAAGCTGCCCGGCCTGCAGGGCGGGGATAGCGCCATCCGCATTTTGCGCCAGATGCCAGTTGGTCAAAAGGAGCGCATCGTGCTGCTTCAGGTCGGCGAAGAGCAGATGTTGGTCGGGGTGACCCAACATAATATTTCATTGCTTGGAAAACTCGATTCTCCCATTGTCACCGAGACTGGTCAGGATGGTGCGGAGTTTGCCGGCCAGCTGGGTAAGCTGTTGAGAAAAAATGATAAGAACTAATTTCATTGCCGCCATAATGGCGGCTTTTTTGCTTCTGTTGGTTTTTCCCGTTGCTGCTGAAACAGGAGCTGTTACAGCCGGTGGGGCCGCGCCAGGCGTGACACTGAGCGAGATGCAAAATGATGCTGGCTCGACCCAAATGTCGCTGGCCCAAGCCGGTGGCAGTGGTATCCCGGCCTTTTCGGTGACCGTCAACCCAGATGGTAGCGAGGACTATTCGGTCACCTTGCAGATCCTTGCGTTGATGACCGCCTTGGGCTTCTTGCCGGCAATCGTGATTCTGATGACCTCCTTTACCCGTATCGTGGTGGTCATGTCGATATTGCGCCAGGCAATGGGCCTGCAGCAGACGCCATCGAATCAGGTGATCATCGGTATTGCGATGTTCCTGACCTTTTTCGTGATGTCACCGGTGCTTGACAGGATCAACACTGAGGCCGTCCAGCCCTATATCAATGAGCAGATGACCGCCCCTCAAGCCCTGGAAGCGGCGCAGGATCCACTTCGCCAGTTCATGCTCAAGCAAACCCGGGTCAAAGACCTAGAGACGTTTGTTGAGATGTCCGGCTCAACCGCGACCGACCCACAGGAAGTACCGATGACGGTACTGATCCCGGCTTTCGTGACGTCCGAGTTGAAAACCGCTTTCCAGATAGGCTTTATGCTGTTCTTGCCGTTCCTGATCATTGACTTGGTGGTGGCATCGGTATTGATGGCGATGGGTATGATGATGCTCTCACCCATGATTGTCTCGCTGCCGTTTAAGCTGATGCTGTTTGTGCTGGTTGATGGCTGGAACCTGATCCTATCAACCTTGGCAGGGAGTTTTGGTACGTGACGCCGGAGTTTTTTGTCGAAATATTCCAAGACGCGCTGTATATGGTACTGATCATGGTCTGTGCCATTGTGGTGCCGGGTTTGCTCATCGGTTTGGTGGTGGCGATTTTCCAGGCGGCGACCTCGATTAATGAGCAGACATTGAGCTTCTTGCCGAGGCTGATTGTCACTTTGCTGGCACTGATGTTCTTCGGCCACATGATGACCCAGATGCTGATGGACTATTTCCACCAGATGATTGACTACATCCCACGGCTGTTGCACTGATGAATTACCCGGCGCCCCTGTTGTTGGATTGGTTAGCAACGGTTTTCTGGCCGTTGACCCGCATCTCGTCAATGTTGATGGTGATGACGTTTTTTGGTGCCCGCTATGTTGCCGCCAAAATCAGGCTCTATGTGTCTTTGTTGTTCACGTTTGCCCTGTTGCCGGTGTTACCCGCGGCACCGGTTGATATTCCCTTGCTCTCATTACAAGGCTTTATCACGACCGGTCAGCAGGTGGTCATAGGAATCGCCATGGGGATGGTGACCACCTTCGTGACCCAGACGTTTATCTTGCTCGGGCAAATTCTGGGTATGCAGTCGAGCTTGGGCTTTGCATCTATGGTCGACCCGTCCAATGGCCAGAATACGCCGGTTCTGGGCCAGTTCTACATGTTCTTGGTCGTCATGATCTTCCTTGCCAGCGATGGTCATTTGATGATGTTAAAACTGGTGGCGATGAGCTTCCATACCTTGCCTATTGGTGAGTCGATGCTTGAAGCGGGTGACTATTACCACATGGCCGAGTGGTTCGGGCATATGTTCAAGTTTGCCCTCACCATGGCTATTGCCGGTGTCGTCGCTTTGCTGGTGGTGAATATGTCGTTTGGTGTCATGACCCGTGCCGCGCCACAGTTGAATATCTTTGCGCTTGGCTTCTCTTTTGCGCTATTGCTGGGCTTTGTGATCAGCTGGTTCTTGATTGGCGGGATCCTGCCGCATTATGAAGCGATTTGGCAGGTCGGTGTCGACCAAGTGTGTAGTTTAATTCGGTTGGATTGCTAAGGATTATCGATGGCAGAGTCTGACGGACAGGAAAGAACCGAAGAGGCCACGCCCCGAAGGCGGGATCAGGCCCGCGAAAAAGGACAGGTTCCCCGATCGAGGGAACTGGCATCTATTGCAGTACTCGTTGCCGGTGCCGTCGGCTTCATGTGGTTTGGTGAGGCGATCGGCCGTGGCTTGGGTGAGGTGATGACCCGGTTGTTTAGCCTGACCCGCGAAGAAGTCTTTGATCTATCGAAACTCTTTGCACTGATTATGTCAGCAGTGGGTAACGTGCTGTTCCCCTTGTTTACCTTTTTGTTGTTTGTCTATGTCGCTGCGTTTATTGGGGCGACAGGCCTTGGCGGGATCCGCTTTTCATCTCAGGCAGCAGCCCCAAAGCTGTCCAAGATGAACCCGCTCAATGGCTTCAAGCGGATGATGGGTAAGCAAAGCTTGGTGGAACTGATCAAATCTATTCTCAAAGTACTGCTTGTAATCGGTGTGGCGTTTTTCTTGCTCAAGGCAAGCCTGACCGACTTTTACCAGCTCAGCCGTGAACAGTACCCGCAGAATATCGTTCATGCACTTGATATCCTGCTGAATTTTATTTTGCTGATCAGCTGCTCTTTACTGGTGGTGGTGGCTATCGATATTCCGTTCCAGATCTGGCAGCACAACGAACAACTCAAGATGACCAAGCAGGAAGTGAAGGACGAGTTCAAGGACTCAGAAGGTAAGCCGGAAGTGAAGGGGCGTATCCGGATGCTCCAGCGTGAAATGGCACAACGGCGGATGATGGCGGATGTACCGCAGGCCGATGTGGTGATCACCAACCCGGAGCACTTCTCGGTCGCCTTGCGCTACGATTCCAAAATCGACTCAGCCCCGGTGGTTGTCGCCAAGGGCACGGATTTCTTAGCCTTGAAAATACGTGAAATTGCCAATGAGCACGAGATAGAAATTGTGCCAGCGCCTCCGTTGGCAAGGGCCCTTTACCATACCACGGAGCTAGAACAGCAGATCCCGGACGGTTTGTTTGCTGCTGTCGCGCAGGTGCTGGCTTATATCTACCAGCTCAAACAGTTCCAGAAAGGGCGCGGCCGTCGTCCGACCCTGTCTAAGGAAGCCTCCGATATTCCTAATGAGTTCCGCTATTAATCAGTGAAATGCTATCCGGCGAGTAATCTGGCTAGGATAGAATGACTCACCTCAAATTTTTACAACACACGTCAAGAAAATGACATTAAATTGAGGCATGATATTTGCTTTATAAATGATTAATCATTGCTGCCGGTCACTTTTTGTTTACCGGTGATAACGGTACAATATTGGCAAAATAATGCCGACATTCTAATCACACCCCTCGCAGATCCCTCTCAATACAGTGTCGCCTGAAACGGCCCGCGATGTATTGAAGGTGTTTTGGTTTAGCGGGAATGGAACCATTACAGACATTGCATGAAGCTTTCTTTACCTTTCGCCGATAAGTTCAATCCTGCCCGTTTGCAGTCTATGCCTGCCATAGGTGCGCCTATTATGGTACTGGCGACCCTGGCGATGGTGATCTTGCCGATGCCACCGCTGCTGTTGGACATGGCTTTCTCGTTCAACATTGCTCTTGCGCTGGTGGTACTGCTTGTGACGGTTTATACCCGTCGCCCTCTCGACTTTGCGGCTTTCCCGACAGTCTTGCTGATTGCGACCTTGCTGAGATTGGCCCTGAATGTCGCCTCGACCCGGGTGGTATTGCTGTATGGTCACGAAGGGCCGGATGCCGCAGGCCAGGTGATTGATGCCTTTGGTTCGGTGGTGATTGGCGGTAACTACGCTGTTGGTCTGGTGGTGTTCCTGATCTTGATGATTATCAACTTCATGGTGGTCACCAAAGGTGCTGGGCGTATCTCCGAGGTCAGTGCTCGCTTTACCCTTGATGCATTGCCGGGTAAGCAGATGGCGATCGATGCGGATTTGAATGCTGGGTTGATTGACCAAGATCAGGCCCGTACCCGTCGTTTTGAAGTGACCAAGGAAGCTGACTTCTATGGCTCGATGGATGGTGCGTCCAAGTTTGTAAAAGGTGATGCCATTGCCGGTATCCTTATTCTCTGTATCAACATCATCGGTGGTTTGGTGATTGGCATGGGCCAGCATGGCCTAGGTTTTGGTGAAGCCATCGAGATCTACAGCTTGCTGACCATCGGTGATGGCCTGGTTGCCCAAATTCCTTCGCTGCTGTTGTCCATTGGTGCCGCCATGATGGTGACGCGTCAAAATACTGACGAAGATATGGGCCAGCAGATGATTTTCCAGATGTTCAACAACCCTCAGGCGTTGATAATCACTGGCGGGATTTTATTTGTCATGGGCATTGTGCCGGGGATGCCGCACATCCCGTTTTTGTTGTTGGCCCTGCTTATCGGTGGTGTGGCCTACTGGCGTATCAAGGCACAGCGCGAGGCTGCCGAAGTTAAAGAGCAAGAAGCCTCGACGGATGTGGTGGCGCCTCAGTTGCCCAAAGAACTGTCGTGGGATGACGTCAAGCCAATCGACGTTATCGGTTTGGAAGTGGGTTACCGTTTGATCCCGATGGTCGACAAAGACCAAGGTGGTGAGTTGCTTGAGCGGGTTAAGGGCGTGCGAAAGAAATTGTCACAGGACTTTGGTTTCCTTATCCCTGCTGTTCATATCCGCGATAACCTTGAACTACCGCCAAATACCTACCGCATCAGTTTGATGGGGGTGGCATGTGGTGAAGCCAATATTCACCCTAACCGGGAGTTAGCGATTAACCCCGGTCAGGTCTTTGGTACTGTCGACGGCGAGCGAACCATCGATCCGGCCTTCGGTCTTGAAGCCGTTTGGATCAACGAATCCCAGCGGGAACATGCACAGGCACTTGGCTATACCGTGGTGGACTCTTCGACGGTATTGGCGACCCACTTGAGCCAGATCCTGACCAACCGAGCGGCTCAACTTATTGGCTATGAAGAAGTCCAGAACCTACTCGACTTGCTGGGCAAATCGGCCCCTCGCTTGGTTGAGGGCCTCGTACCGGATCAGCTGACTCTGGGCGTTATTGTTAAAGTGCTGCAGAACTTGCTTAACGAAGCCATACCGATTCGAGATATCCGCACCATTGTTCAGACATTGGCTGAGTATTCGACCAAGAGTCAAGATCCTGACATTCTCACTGCCGCAGTTCGGGTGAGCTTGAAACGACTAATATGTCAGGAAATCAATGGTATAGAGCCTGAATTGCCCGTCATTACATTGGTGCCAGAGTTGGAGCAAATCTTGCATCAAACTATGCAGTCTTCCGGCGGTGAGTCGACCGGGATTGAACCCGGGTTGGCTGAGCGCCTGCAGCGTTCATTAGTGGAAGCCACCCAACAACAAGAGCTTAAGGGCGAGCCTGCTGTCTTGTTGACGTCGGGTGTGTTGAGACTGACTCTTGCGAAATTTGTTAAGAACACCATTCCTTCATTACGTGTGTTGTCTTATCAGGAAGTGCCTGATGAGAAACAGATCCGTATTGTAAATGCAGTAGGGAATTCATAATGGCGATGACGATGATGGAGATGGCCCCAAGGCTGTCATCACCTCACGGCCTGATATAACGGGAAGGTCACATTGAAAATAAAACGTTTTTTTGCCAAGGACATGCGAGCTGCGCTGACCCAAGTAAAGGAAGAACTGGGTGCTGATGCGGTTATCATGTCAAATAAAAAGGTCACCGGTGGGGTGGAAATCGTGGCTGCGCTCGACAGTGAGGAGCCCCGTGCACAACTGTCAGCCACTGCGAGCAAAACCCGTGAAGAGCTAGCGGGCCAATTTGACAGTGCCAAGCGGCAACTGGCAGATGACAAAGTCCAGCTCCAATCCCCCTCAAGCCGATTTGCCAAAGTGCTGAATAACTTCACTGGTCATTCTGGCGATAACGAACAGGGTGGGGACAATGAAGCCGATTCGCTATCAGCTTTGCTGCAGCGCCAATCGAAACATTATGGTGATGAGCCGCGTTATGGCCGTCATGAAGAACCACAGCAGCCCACCAACCGTGGTTACGGTGAACGCAACCCTATGGGGGGCAGTCGCTCACAAGAGCCGCAACGTCGTCAGCCTGACTCTTATTTTAATGACTCGGCGCCGCGCCAGCAAAATGGCCGCCAGCAAGGCCGGCACCAACTTGATATTGGCGATTACCGCCGTCCATCCGTGCCTCAGGCCGAGCCCCTGCATGTTTCCCGTTCTGCAGATGGCCGCAATGAACCGCACCGTTCAGAATCACGGTTTGGCTCGTCCCAGCAGCCTAAAAACCGCTTGGACCCTAGCCGCTACGATCCCAAAGCGCGCAGCCACAGTGTTGATGAAATTGATGCCATGCGCAATGAAATGGCATCCATCCGCCGTTTGCTTGAGCACCAAGTTTCCGGCCTGATGTGGCAGGAAATGGAGCGTCGTGAGCCGATGCGGGCCATGATGATCAAGCGGTTGGAGAAAATGGGCCTGTCGCAAGAGTTATCTGATCAGTTGGCGTGTTACATCCCAGAAGATGTACCGGCAAATGAAGCCTGGCCGGCGTTGTTGGATCTCCTTTCCGATCAAATCATCACAACCAAAGACAGCATTTTGGAAACCGGCGGTGTTGTTGCGCTACTCGGGCCGACCGGGGTGGGGAAAACCACAACGATTGCCAAGCTAGCAGCACGGGCGGCCATGGAGTTTGGACCGGATCAAATTGCCATGGTCACCACAGATACTTTCCGTATCGGTGCCCATGAGCAGTTAGCGACGTATGGTCGAATTATGGGCTGTCCGGTAAGAGTGGCTAAAGATGCCGAGGAGTTGGCCGATATATTACACCAGTTGCGTCATCGCCGTTTGGTGCTGCTTGATACCGCAGGTATGGGGCAGCGTGATATCAGGCTATCGGAGCAGCTCGATACCCTGATGCAAAACAGCGGCTCGCAAATCCGCAGTTTCCTGGTGCTGCCATCGACCGCGCAGCGCCGGGTATTGCATGAAACCATCGAGCACTTCCGTCGTATTCCGCTTTCGGGCTGTGTCCTGACCAAGCTGGATGAGTCATTGAGCTTGGGTGAGGTGATCAGTGTGTCGATACAGCACGCACTGCCGATTGCCTACCTTGCCGATGGCCAGCGGGTACCGGAAGACATTAAGGTCGCCACGGGTAACTATTTGGTTGCCCGGGCAAATGAATTACTTGAACAAGAGTTAAGCCAGCAAACCCACTTCTGGAGCAGCGAAAGCTCTGAGAACCAGGGGGCAGACTTTTATGACTGAGAACGCCATGTACGATCAAGCTAGCGGTTTACGCCGTATGACACAGCTAACTTCAACCAAAGTGATTACCGTAACAGGCGGTAAGGGGGGCGTAGGCAAAACCAACGTCACCCTTAACATGGCGATTTCGATGGCCCGCCAGGGCAAGCGGGTGATGGTACTGGATGCCGACCTCGGCTTGGCAAATGTTGACGTGATGCTCGGCCTGCGTGCCGGACGTAACTTGTCACATGTTCTGTCGGGTATGTGTGAGCTCAAGGATATTATTGTCGAAGGCCCGTATGGCGTGAAGATTGTACCGGCCGCGTCGGGTACCCAGAATATGGCTGAGCTGACCACTGCCCAGCACATGGGGCTAATCAGGGCTTTCAGTACCCTTGAAGAAGATATTGATGTGCTGCTGGTTGATACGGCCGCAGGGATCTCGGACATGGTGCTGAGCTTTTCCCGCGCCGCCCAAGATGTGGTGGTCGTGGTGTGTGATGAGCCAACCTCGATCACCGATGCTTACGCGCTAATTAAAATCCTCAGCCGCGAATACGATGTTCAGCGTTTCAAGATTGTCGCCAACATGGTGCGTAGCTACCGTGAAGGCCGGGATCTGTTCATTAAACTGACCCGGGTCACAGAACGCTTCCTCGATGCCAATCTAGAATTGGTGGCTTGTATCCCGCTTGACGACCGTGTTCGCCAGTCGGTGAAGCGCCAGAAATTGGTGGTTGAAGCCTTCCCGCGCAGCCCGGCTGCACTGGCTTTGGGGGCGCTGGCCAACAAAGCGGCAATGTGGCCGGTGCCGCAGAGTCCAGGTGGGCACTTGGAGTTCTTCGTTGAAAGGTTGTTGGTGAACAACCGTCGTGGACGGGAGGTGCCGGTCGGTGAATAAGGCATTAACCTATGGGCGGTACCAGCAAAGCCCACAGGCATTTATTGAACGGTACTCATCACTGGTAAAGCGTATAGCCCATCACCTTATGGGCCGTTTACCGCCGAGCGTGATGTTAGAAGATCTGATCCAGGCCGGTATGATTGGCCTGCTTGAGGCGCAGCAGAACTACGACCCGACCAAAGGGGCGAGCTTCGAGACCTTCGCCGGTATCCGTATCCGTGGTGCCATGCTGGATGATATCCGCCGGGGAGACTGGGTTCCCCGATCTGTTTACAAAAACAACCGACGTATTTCAGAGGCGATTTCTGCCCTTGAAAGCACACTTGGCCGCGATCCGAATGATCAGGAAATTGCGGCATATCTCGAAATGACGCTAGAACAGTACCACCAGGCCTTAAATGATGTTAATTGTGGTCGTTTAGTGGGTATGGATGACCTCGGTGTCTCGGAAGATGCAGTCGCCAATGAAGAGTCGGTTGAAGAAAATCTTCCCTTTCAGGGGGTTGTGGATGATAATTTTCGCCAATCCTTGGCTAGCGCGATAAAAACGCTGCCGGAAAGAGAAGCATTAGTTTTGTCCCTGTACTACGACGAGGAGCTTAACCTCAAAGAGATAGGGGCGGTTATCGGGGTGAGTGAATCCCGAGTTTGCCAGATTCACAGTCAGGCGATGCAACGCTTACGGTCCAAGTTGACTGCGTGGACTTCGTAATAATCACACTATAAAACACTGATAATTCAGTGGGGGCAACTTTGAATAAAAACATGAAAATCCTCATTGTTGATGACTTTTCAACAATGCGCCGAATCGTAAAGAATTTACTGCGTGACCTGGGCTTCAACAACACCCAGGAGGCGGATGATGGATTGACTGCACTACCCATGCTTAAAAAAGGCGGTTTTGACTTTGTAGTAACAGACTGGAACATGCCTGGCATGCAGGGTATTGATCTGCTTAAGCATATCCGTGCCGATGCCGAACTTAAGCACCTGCCAGTGCTGATGATCACTGCAGAAGCCAAGCGCGAGCAGATCATCGAAGCCGCCCAGGCCGGTGTTAATGGCTACATTGTGAAGCCATTTACTGCAGCAACGCTGAAAGAGAAGCTAGATAAAATCTTCGAGCGTATGCAGTAAGACACTTATCGGGCATCAAAGGACAATAATAACAATGATTACACTCGAACAGGCAAAACAGCTTGTCAGTCTGCTTGAATCCGGCGATCAGGATGGAGCAAATACACTATTTACCCGATTGGTGTCAGATAGTCGTGATCCCGTCTATGAAGAAGTCGGCAAACTTACCCGCCAACTTCATGATTCGCTGGCTAATTTTCGCCTTGATCCCCGTATTACCGATTTAGCAAAAACGGAAATTCCTGATGCTCGTGACCGGTTGTCTTATGTCATAGACAAAACCGAGTCCGCCGCCAATAAAACCATGGATGCTGTCGATAGTATCCAGCCTCTGGCCGAGCAACTCGGGGATACCTTACAGCAGGTTTATCCAAGATGGCAGCGTTTGATGGGCGGACAGATTGCACTGACTGAATTCAAGTCGCTCTGTCACGATATCAACGGGCTACTCACTCAGGTCGAGAGTGATAGCAATGTGCTGCGCACCCAGTTAACCGAAATTCTCATGGCCCAGGACTTCCAGGACCTGACCGGTCAAATCATCCGCCGGGTGATTGAACTGGTGCATGAGGTTGAAGATCAGCTGGTGGAAATTCTCAAAGCGTTTGGCATGGAGCAAGAAGACCGAACCGAAGCGCTGCGTGAAGAGCGGATCCTTTCGCCAGAAGGGCCGATCGTCAACAGCGACACGCGTGAGGATGTCATGTCCAGTCAGGATGATGTCGACGACCTGCTGTCGAGCCTAGGATTTTAAGGGAACAATATGAGCTTTGATTTAGACGAAGATATCCTACAGGACTTTTTGATTGAAGCCGGAGAGATCCTCGAGCTGCTTTCCGAGCAGTTAGTTGAGTTGGAACGCAGTCCGGAAGACTCGGATCTGCTCAACGCGATTTTTCGTGGCTTCCATACCGTAAAAGGCGGGGCAGGTTTTCTTTCCCTGACCGAACTGGTGGACGCGTGTCACGGCGCCGAGAATATCTTTGATTTGCTGAGAACCGGTAAACGTACGGTCACACCGGAATTGATGGATGTGATCCTAGAAGCGCTGGATACCATCAATGTTATGTTTGGCCAAGTGCAAGACCGCGAACCGGTTGAGCCTGCTGAGCCAACATTGCTGGAAGCGTTGCACCGATTCAGCCAGCCACCGACAGAGCAAGAGTTGGCACAGCCTAGCAAGCCGACCCTTAGTGAGCCCCAAACGGTTGTTGATGCTGCGATTGAATCGGCGATGGGATCGCCAAGCATTGATCCAATGCCGCCAGTCAGTCATAAGCCTGTATCAGATAATGACCCGCAAGCGGGATCTTCGACTAGCTCAGCGATAGCCGGTGATTCTGTTGACGATATCACTCAGGATGAATTCGATCGTCTGCTCGATGAGCTGCACGGTAAAGGGCGTGGGCCTTCTGTTAACGAACAAGAGGTCACTCCCGCTTCTCTATCCCCTGTTGCCGACACAGATATCGTCAATCAAATTCAATCTGAGAGCGGTGATATTACCGATGATGAGTTTGAGCGCCTGCTTGATGAATTGCATGGTGCGGGCAAGGGGCCGGGTAACAGTGATTTTAGCTCGCCAGCCACTACGGACCCTCAGGTTCAAGAGCCGGTTGTAGAAACGCCGACGCCATCGTCTTCAGTTGCTGATAGCAGCAATGATGACCTGATGACGGATGACGAGTTTGAGCGCTTGCTGGATGAATTACATGGGGTGGGTAAAGGGCCTTCCGAAGATGAGCTGGAGATCGCCACCAAGTCTGTGGCTGAGATGGTACAAGAATCCCAGCCTGTGCCTGCCGAAGTGCCGGTGCAAGTTCATCAAGACCCAGCGCCTGCTCCAGCGTCAATTTCTACCCCTCAGCCAGCGGTAGAGAGAAAGGCAAAGCCGGCCGCGAAAGAAAAGAGCAAGGCCGCAGAAGCTACAGTGCGTGTCGATACGTCAACGCTAGATACCATCATGAACATGGTCGGCGAGTTGGTACTGGTCAGAAACCGCTTGGTGAGCCTTGGCCTCAATACCAATGATGAAGAGATGTCCAAAGCCGTCGCTAACTTGGATGTCGTCACAGCAGACCTGCAGGGTGCGGTAATGAAAACCCGTATGCAGCCAATCAAGAAAGTGTTTGGCCGTTTCCCTCGCGTCGTCCGCGATTTGGCACGCAACCTCAATAAAGAGATTGTGCTGGAGATGCGCGGTGAAGAAACTGATCTCGACAAGAACCTGGTTGAAGCCCTGGCCGATCCGTTGATCCACTTGGTGCGTAACTCTGTCGACCACGGCATTGAAATGCCCGATGCCCGTGAGAAAGCAGGTAAGCCTCGTGTGGGTACAGTGTTGCTGTCGGCTTCACAAGAAGGCGACCATATACTGTTGACCATCGAGGATGATGGCGGCGGTATGGATCCGGACAAGCTACGGGGTATCGCGGTTGAGCGCGGTGTTATGGATGCCGATGCCGCATCCCGACTGACAGATAGCGAGTGCTACAACCTGATCTTTGCGCCTGGTTTCTCGACCAAGAAAGAAATCTCGGATATCTCTGGCCGAGGTGTCGGGATGGACGTCGTCAAAACCGGTATTAGCCAGCTTAACGGCTCAATCTCGATTGATTCGGCGCTGGGCAAAGGCACCCGTATTGATATCAAGGTTCCATTGACTCTCGCCATTTTGCCGACCTTGATGGTGGGTGTGGCCGAACAGCCGTTTGCCCTGCCACTGGCCAGTGTGAATGAGATCTTCCATCTTGATCTGCGCAAGACCAATACGGTTGATGGCCAGCTGACCATTATCGTGCGTGATAAAGCGATTCCGTTGTTCTACTTGCAGGACTGGTTATCGGGCGTGGGTGTACCACAGCGTGAGCGTGACCATGGCCACGTGGTCATTGTTCAGATTGGTCACCAGCGAATTGGTTTTGTGGTCGATACCCTGATTGGCCAAGAAGAAGTGGTGATTAAGCCACTCGATGAACTGCTGCAGGGTACGCCGGGTATGGCAGGCGCGACAATCACCAGTGATGGCCACATTGCGTTGATCCTCGATGTCCCGAACCTACTCAAGCATTATGCGGGCCGCTAATTACAAGTCGCCAAGACCTTGATGGCTTCCCTTTTTCGGGGAAGCCTTTCTCCTTGTAACAGAAACAACAATAAAACATAACTCATAGAAAGCCTGTCCGAAGGCGTAAAGTTTGTCATCAATAAGGTAAATTAACATGGCAGTAAAAGTATTGGTGGTGGATGATTCAAGCTTTTTCCGCCGGCGCGTGAGCGAAATTCTCAATGCTGACCCAAGATTGGAAGTGGTTGGCAATGCGGTCAATGGTAAGGAAGCGGTCGATTTAGCCTCCCGTTTGCATCCTGATGTTATCACCATGGATATTGAAATGCCGGTCATGGACGGGATCACTGCTGTCCGTGAAATAATGAAGGCGAATCCTACGCCAATCTTGATGTTCTCTTCACTGACCCATGAAGGGGCGAAAGCCACGCTGGATGCGCTTGATGCAGGTGCCTTGGACTTCCTACCCAAGAAATTCGAAGACATTGCGCGTAACCGTGATGAAGCTGTCAGCCTGCTACAAAAGCGTGTGACGGAACTTGCCCGCAAACGGGTATTCATGCGCCGTCCGGCACGCACGGCAACGCCGCTGCGTGATCCATCGCGAGATCACGACCCCGCACGGCCATTGTCGGCGACCCGCAACTCGCTGGGAAGCCAAAGCCTATCTTCGTCATCCAGCCTGAAGTCAGCGAATTCTGTCTCGGCATTACGTCAACCTGCTGCGAGACCGAGTGCGGTAAAGCCTGCTGCGCGATTTAAGCCATCGGGTAAGAAATACCAACTGATGGCGATTGGTACGTCGACCGGTGGGCCAGTTGCGCTGCAAAAGATATTAACGGCACTGCCCGCTAATTTCCCGTTGCCGATTGTGTTAATCCAGCATATGCCTGCGACCTTTACCGCGGCATTCGCTGCCCGTTTGGACAATTTGTGCAAGATTGGCGTCAAAGAGGCTCAGGACGGTGATGTCCTGAAACCGGGAATGGCCTACCTTGCCCCCGGTGGCATGCAGATGATGCTCGATGGCCGTCCGGGCTCGGTGCGCCTGCGCATTATCGATGGCGGCGACCGTATGAACTACAAACCGTGTGTGGATGTGACCTTTGGCTCTGCGGCTAAGGTTTATCATGACAAGGTGCTGTCTATGGTACTGACCGGGATGGGAGCCGATGGCCGCGAAGGGGCACGAATGCTGAAAAACAGCGGCGCGACCATTTGGGCGCAGGATGAAGATAGCTGTGTGGTCTACGGGATGCCTCAGGCTGTGGCCAAGGCGGGGATTTCATCGGAAGATCTGCCATTGGAGCGGATTGCCGAGCGTATCTCTGTCGAACTAGGGCTGGCATAGGGAGTTTGCCTTGATAGTCTGGAGTATTGCTAACCAGAAGGGTGGCGTCGGGAAAACCACAACCACAGTATCCCTCGCTGGGTTGCTCAGTGAGCGAAATAAGCGAGTGTTGCTGGTGGATACCGATCCCCATGCATCGCTAACGACTTACCTCAATTTTGATGCAGATGGTGTCTCTGCCAGTTTGTTTGATTTGTTCCAGTTAACCGAGATTAACCGTGATACTGTCAAACCGGTGATTTTGCGCACCCAGTTCAAAAATATCGACATTATCCCTGCCCATATGTCCCTTGCAACGCTTGATAGGGTAATGGGGAACCGAGGGGGGATGGGGCTTATTCTTAAAAAAGCCCTCCAGTGTTTGGCTGACGATTATGATTATGTCCTGATTGACTGCCCGCCGATCCTCGGGGTGATGATGGTCAATGCGCTTGCCGCCAGTGATCGTATTCTTATCCCGGTGCAGACCGAGTTTCTGGCGATGAAAGGCCTTGAGCGCATGATGCGCACGTTGCAAATTATGCAAAAATCCCGCCGGTCACCCTTTAAAGTGACCATAGTCCCGACCATGTACGACAAGCGGACAAGGGCATCGTTGCAGACGCTACAGGAACTGAAATTACGCTTCCCGGATCAGGTTTGGGCATCTGCCGTGCCCATTGATACCAAGTTCCGTGATGCCAGCATTAAACATATGCCACCTTCACTCTACTCTCGCAGTAGCCGTGGGGTGTTTGCTTATAAAACCTTATTGAATTACTTGGGGCGCCTACAACAGGATGAGCGATAATACCCGTTTGTCCAGCACTCAGGCGCTGGAAGACTACTTTGTTGATTTACTGCTAGAGCCAGAGCCAGAGCCAGAGCCAGAGCCAGAGCTAGAACCTGAGGCCGAGGCCGACGCGGGTTCAGAAGCGGCAGAAAGTGTTGAAACTGGTGCTGAACCAGAGGCAGAAGCGAGTCTTGAGGTACCAAATAGAGACGTTTCTTCAGAGGCAGGCCCCAGGCCAGGTTGCCACCTACCTCAAGATGCTGGGTTGGACGAAGAGCAACAGTCGCTAGAAACCGTGCAGCTAGCAGAAAAGCCTATGCCCGCCGCAAAGCCATTTGACTTTGGCAGCATGGATGAAGACGTTCATCACCCTGTTGGCAGTATGCCATCACCAATGCTGGATAGCGTCCAGCGTTTACTGAATCAGGTCAATAAGGTTAGCCCGCAAGAGCAGGCTGATTTATCCCAAGCACAGTCTTCGACTATCGATGCAGAGTTAGAAGATGACTGGCAGCAGGTAATGGCCCATGAACAGGCCAGTACTAGCGAAGGGTTACAGGAAGTTGGGCAACCGGAAAGTGAGGGAGCTGAGCATCCTGTTGAGCTTCTGAAAGAGGCTACCAATGAGCCAGAGCGAAAAACAGAGCAAGAGAAAGAATTACTGGCTGAAAATGGTCTTGAGACCAAAACATCAGAAGTTTTACCGCCTGATAACTGGTCGCAGCAAATCCATCAAGGCGATGAGTTTCAAGCGTTGTTTTTTGAGGTCAACGGGGTGACCTTTGCGGTTCCGCTGACCGAGCTAGGGGGCATTCATCAACTCGGCGACGTCAATCGTCTGTTAGGCCGCCCGCCATGGTATCTCGGCTTGATGAGCAGCCGCGAGCACCAATTGGATGTGGTCGATACGGCGTGTTGGGTGATGCCGGATAAGCTCGACGGGGAAGAATACCGCGAGCACTATAAGTATGTGGTGGTACTGGGTGAAAGTTCATGGGGCTTGGCATGCAATACTTTGCTGGGTACCGAAACCTTAACCGAGCACAGTGTCCGTTGGCGTGAGAAAGCAGGTAAGCGCCCTTGGCTGGCGGGCATGGTAAAAGAAAAAATGTGTGCGCTAATTCATGTTAGTGAGCTAATCTCCATGCTCAAAGCAGGATTAGATGTTAATACCAAACTTAGGCAATCATGAACGGCTACGGTATCATCCGGTAGCTAACTGAATGCAGCAAAATAGATCAAAGAGGAAACAGCATGTCACAGGTGAGTGTCGCTGAAATACAAAAAGAAGACAGTAATGATCAAGTCCTGCAGTGGGTAACCTTCCAGTTGGAAGATGAAACCTACGGTATTAACGTAATGCAGGTACGTGAAGTGTTGCGCTATTCCGAAATCGCACCTGTACCGGGCGCGCCTGACTACGTGCTGGGTATTATCAACCTGCGTGGTAACGTCGTGACCGTTATCGATACCCGCTCACGCTTTGGTTTGATGCCGGGCGAGATCTCAGACAACACCCGTATCGTGATCATTGAAGCTGAAAAGCAGGTTATCGGTATTCTGGTAGACAGTGTGGCCGAAGTGGTTTACTTGCGCAGTTCAGAAATCGACAGCACACCAAGTGTCGGTACGGAAGAGAGTGCCAAGTTTATTCAGGGTGTGAGCAACCGTGATGGCCAACTGTTGATCTTGGTTGACCTTAATAAGCTACTATCAGATGACGAATGGGACGAGATGGCGTACCTGTAATGCTTGATATGTTGTTGCAATGGTTACCACTGGCCTTGTCGCTGCTGGCGATTGTGGTCGCATGGCTAATGGTAAGACGTGAGCGTATTGCCCGTCAGGCCCTTGAAACCAAATTTGCAGCGACAGAGCTGGTATTGAAAAATGCCCGCCAGCAGCAGGAAAGTTTGGTTAAACAGTTTAACGAACTGCGAGCGGGTACTATGGGAATGAGCCAGAAATTGGCAGATATGGCTCGCCATTTAGAAGAGCTGTCTGATCGCCAAGGCGAATTGGCCATGCAAGATCCCGATAGCCGCCTATATAGCCGTGCAAGCAAAATGGTTGAGCTAGGTGCTGACGTCAACGAGTTGATGCGCGAATGCGATCTACCTAAAGCCGAAGCTGAACTGCTGCTTCGCCTCCAGCAAATGCACCACTCGAGACGCTGATAGCGAGCTGAGTGGTTAAAGGCGATAGGCCGTTAAATTGATGAAAGATAGAAAGGTATCCATATGATGGGTACCTTTTTTATGCGCCTAGTTTGTCATTACATAGAAACCTTTATGTAATGACAAACCTTGTCAAACCGCGGACAGTGGCCTGACTCATCGCTGACAGAGCAGGGACAAGAAGGTTATACAGTGATTTCTGATAATAAATAACCAATAAAATCATAAAATTACATGTATATTAAGGTGTCGCTAATGAGAGTCTTGTTAACCTTTTTTGTCATCGCACTCACTTTTTCCCAACCCGCGTTTGCTAAGGGGTGGGAGCATTTGGCCGAAAGGCGGGTTACCTATAAAGAGGATACGGACCGAGTCAACATTAACTGGTTCAATCGGGACATTCACCAGATCCGCCTCAAGTCCAAGCAAGGGATTATCAATATGGACTCTATTACCTTGCACTTTCGAGACGGAAGCAAACAGGTTACCAACGATTTAGGTATCCTTCTCAAGGGAAAAACCAGCCGAGCCATTACTGTCCCTCGTCATCAGTCCAGAAATCTAAGGCGAGTGACCTTCAAGTATAAGAGTGTCGGTAATCAAAAGACCGATATAGCGGGTATCACCAAACGGGGTATCGTTGAAATACAGGCCAAAAGACGATAACAGATTGTTATGCAACTTTACGTTTGACTTAGGTGGAGAGGAGCTTGCGAGTAATTTTATGTCTTATATCAGGCTTTTATGACCCTTTAGACTTTAAATGGTCTAGTGAATCAAAAAAGTTAGACAGATTTATGTCTGTTTTGCAGAGTCTAAGTGATTGAAATTAATAGATTTTGAAGTGTTACCCTAATGATTCTTGCATTGCTTTAGCATATGTATAAAATACAGGAAATTTTATTGGTGAGTCTGTATGTTATCATATCGTAAAGAACTTGATGGGCTTAGAGCATTAGCTGTCATCGCGGTGATTATTTATCATGCTAATCTGGAAGTATTTGGATTTCATATCTTAAAAGGTGGCTTTTTTGGTGTTGATGTTTTCCTTGTACTGTCAGGATATTTAATTACAGGGATCATTAGAAATCAAATGGAAAAAGGCAGTTTTTCCTTTGTTGATTTTTATTGGCGAAGAGCGAAAAGAATCTTACCAGCATTGTTAATAATGTTGGTTGTATCTACGTTATTAGCGTATGTTATCTTACTCCCAAATGATTTAGTTTCATATTCAAAGTCATTACAATCTGCTTTATTTTTTGGCTCTAACCACTTCTTTTATGGCGAGGATAGTTATGTTGCAGATGCAAGTATATATAAACCGTTACTCCATACTTGGAGTCTAGCGGTTGAATGGCAGTTTTATATTGTCTATCCCATTGTCGTATGGTTTATTAATAAATACTTCAAGCGCCATTTATTCGGCATATTGCTAGGCTTAGCGATACTGTCGCTACAATACTCAAACTATATTGTAAGTAACTACCCTGATATGGCTTTTTTTCTGTTGCCTTCACGCGCATGGGAGTTGATCCTAGGTGGTTTGATTACCTTTTATGACAGGGAGTTAATTCAAAAGGCGACCAAAAATAGCTTTGCTAATTTTGCTTATCAGGCCTTACCGATTATTGGCTTGGCGGTGGTTATACATTGTATGGTCTTTATTGATCATACTGTGTTACACCCTTCTTTTCTGACTTTGCTTCCTGTTTTAGGGACATGTCTATTCATTATGTTTTCGCATGAAGGTGAGTTAACAAATGATATTTTATCATTAAAGCCAGTTGTTTATATTGGTTTAATCTCTTATTCACTCTACCTTTGGCATCAACCCGTTTTTGTGTTTTTTAGGTTTGTCAAAAACGAAAGCTTTAGACATGAACACTTACTATTGCTAATAGCGATTTCATCGTTGTTGGCCGTTGTGACATACAAATATATTGAAAGTTACTACAGACAGAAAAAAACGAGTCATTTAGCGGCTTCACTATTAGTTATTCAAACAGGATTATTAATGGTATTTGCATATCAAACCCCTATAAGCAAGGGCTTCCCTGAGCGTTTAACGGGTATAGTCAAAGAGGCTTATGATATGTATGAAACGGTTGAGTTTAGACGATTAAAAGATACTCAATTGTTAGGTGAAACATACCGCAAACCTTCCACGAAACAAGCTCAGTGTAACTTCAGAACCGTGGATACATCATGCCAATTTGGTGATGGTGATTGGATAACTCTCGGTGATAGTTTCGCTGGGCAATATGATTATGCATTGAAGGAAATGACAACAGAGAACCATGAAGGTATGAGGTCGCTTACCTATGAGCAGTGCCCATTTGTATCACCTTCAATATGGTTTGGTAATGTTCCGGAATGTACAGTAGTCAATGAGGAACGATTAGACTTTATCAATAGCCTTAGCAGTCCAAAGAAAATTATTGTTGCTGCCAATTATGAGCAATTCTTTCATCCTAAAAAGAGAACGGCAGATCCGCTGGAAGACGGGAAACGTAATTTCCAGGGAGGAGAATTTATAAATAGTGAAGAAGCATGGACTTCTTATGCTAACAATATCAATAAATTACTAGAGTTAGGGCATGAGGTTTTCGTCATTTATGCCACGCCACGTCCAGATATTGATGTCAAAAACCTTGTTTTTCAACAGTTAAAATCAAATACATCCGCATATGAGGATACTTGGTCTGCAGGTACACATGCTTTTGAACAAGCCAGTAAAGTTTCTAAAAAGCTTGATAGTTACCTGACAGAGCACCCAAGACTCCATAAGGTCCTTCCTGCAGATTTTTTATGTGAAGGTACTCACTGTAAAGTTATCGATAGTGAAGGTGGCCTCTATAACAATGGCGGTCACTTATCATATGTTGGCGCAAAAAAAGTCTTGCGAGGTATTTTTGGCAAAAGCTAACTACCGTGCTCGACATTAAATAAATTTGAGAGGCTATAATTAATAGCCTCTCTCGTTAACTGAATGAAACGTAGAGTCTATCTTCCTCAGGCCGAAGTTGAATTGCCCTAGTCACAAGTTTTGTTTTTGTTAGAATGTAATAAAATATTTCTCTTATATCACATCTGTTCTTCAAAACTTTTGCTTTATCTCCATTGTGGTCACCATATCTAGCCTCCCTCTTGCTCTTTCTGCTATTTTTAAAACTTCTTGTGGCACTTTTTTATTGTCTTCTTGTCCATTTTGGCTACGGGTAGATTTTGCAATTGGGGTGCTTGGGTTAGGCGCAGTATGGAAGTCACAATTACAGCCTCTGGTCTCTAACAACAGGGTAGGCCGCTGTGGTACTATGCGAGTCAAATTGTGACACCTAGGATGCATCATTTTTATGTTGTCTGTTGAAGAGTTAAGTTGTACCCGAGACGAAAGGGTATTGTTTGAAAACCTGCATTTCACGGTTTCGTCGGGTGAACTGGTTCAGATCGAAGGCCACAATGGTGCCGGTAAAACCACCTTGTTACGAATTCTGGCAGGGCTTGGCCGTGCTGATGATGGCCGAGTTTGCTGGCTTGATGAAGATATCGAATCAGCAAGGGAAGACTATCACCAAGAACTCTTGTTCCTCGGCCACCAGACCGGGGTCAAGCGGGAGCTGACAGCCTATGAAAATTTGGCTTTTTTTCAATCGATGCATCTGTGTAACGAAGAGTCAGATTTAAACGGTGAGCCTCAGGTCTCAGGCAAAGACAGCTTATGGCAGGCGCTCGCACAGGTAGGCTTGGCAGGACGCGAAGATGTACCAGCCGGCCAACTTTCTGCCGGCCAGCAACGCCGGGTTGCGCTAGCCAGGTTGTGGCTGAGTAACCACAAGCTGTGGATTTTGGATGAACCCCTGACAGCGATTGATAAGCAAGGGGTCAAGGTGTTGGAAGGCCTGTTCCTTGCCCACGCCAAGCGAGGGGGTATTGTGGTACTGACCACCCACCAGGATATGTTCACAGACAGTGATCAGCTACGAAAAATCAAGTTGGGGCAGTAAAAGAAGATGAATGCGATTTTTCATGTGATCCGCCGAGAGCTTCTTATTGCCTTCCGTCGTCAGGCCGAAGTCTTCAATCCGTTGTGGTTTTTCATTATTGTCATCACCCTTTTCCCACTCGGTGTTGGGCCTGAGCCGAACTTGCTGGCACGAATCGCGCCGGGCATTGTTTGGGTCGCTGCCTTGCTGGCGGCGTTGCTTTCCATGGAGCGTTTGTTCCGTGATGACTTTGTCGATGGTTCGTTGGAGCAAATGTTGCTGATGCCAACCCCCTTGCCTATTCTGGCTTTTGCTAAAATGCTGGCGCATTGGGTATTGACGGGGCTGCCGCTGCTTTTGATTAGCCCGCTATTGGCAATTCTCTTATCGCTGGAGTGGGAAACGTGGAAGGCCGTGGTGCTGACCCTACTTATCGGGACACCAACGTTAAGTTTCCTGGGGGCAATTGGGGTTGCCCTGACCGTGGGGTTGCGAAAAGGTGGCGTTTTATTGAGCCTGCTCATATTGCCGTTGTATATTCCTGTGCTTATATTCGCGACCTCCGCCATCGATGCGGCCAGTTTGGGTATGCCTTACAACGGCCAAATGGCGTTGATGGGCGCAATGCTGGTGGCGTCTGCGACACTTTCTCCGTTTGCTGTCGCAGCTTCACTACGCATAAGTGTGCAATAACTGATTACAATTAACTTAGATTTGTGCTGTCTCATGAGATTGGATCTCATGAGACAATTTTGAGCAAGAACAAGGAAGCGGACGATAGCCAACCCATTACCTCTTTAGGAGTATTTAGGTTGGCGTGGCATTCTGGATGATGGGCAATAGAAAGCCCTTTTAGACCATGTGCTTATAACTGGATGATGTTTATTTGTCTGGTCAATGTAATCGTCAAAAACGTTAAGTAGCACCTTAGGCGGACCTGGATTGGTATTTGAGCCAAGTGCTGTTTAACAACGTATTATTCTTATTAAATGAGTAGAGCAGAAATATGTGGAAGTGGTTACATCCCTACGCGAAAGCTGAGAACTGCTACCGTTTGTGCGGTACCTTGTTGCCTTGGTTTTCAATCATCGCTTTGTTATCCATCCTGATAGGTACGGTATGGGGGTTGATGTTCGCCCCGACCGATTATCAGCAAGGTGACAGTTTCCGAATCATCTACCTGCACGTTCCTGCGGCCATCTGGTCGATGGGTGCCTATATGTCGATGGCGATCGCTGCCTTTATCGGCCTGGTTTGGCAGATCCGTCTGTCGGACATGGCAGCCCTTGCCATGGCGCCAATCGGAGCCGTCTTTACGGTAATCGCTTTGCTGACCGGCGCAATCTGGGGCAAGCCGATGTGGGGCGCATGGTGGGTATGGGATGCCCGTTTGACCTCTGAACTGATCCTGCTTTTCCTCTACTTGGGTGTGATTGCACTCTACAATGCCTTCGACGATCAGAAGACGGCAGGTAAAGCCGCTGGCATTCTGGCGATTGTCGGTGTGATCAACCTTCCTATTATTCACTTCTCGGTAGAGTGGTGGAATACCTTGCATCAGGGTGCCACGATTACAAAATTTGCTAAACCATCCATTGCCACCACGATGCTGTGGCCACTGTTGCTCAACATTATTGGTTTTGCCTGTTTCTTTGGTGCGTTGACCATGGTGCGTCTGCGTAACGAAATTATTGCCCGTGAAAGCCACCGCCCTTGGGTGCGTGCCCTGATGAAGTGAGGCCATTATGCATTTTGACTCTTTTAGTGACTTCTTGGCGATGGGCGGGTATGCCCCTTATGTATGGAGTGCCTACGGGATCTCCTTTGGCGCCTTGCTGTGGTTGATGATTTCAAGCCTGAATACCAAACGCCGCCTAGCGGCCGAGATCAAGAATAAGATTGCGCGTGAGAAGCGCATTAAAGAAGCGGAAAAACTGGAGAACACATTATGAACCCGAGACGTAAAAAGCGCCTGACGTTGGTATTGGCGTTAGTAGTTGGCCTCGGTGCAACCATCGGGTTGCTGCTGTATGCACTGAACCAGAATATGGACCTTTTCTACACCCCGACTGAATTGGTTCAGGGTAAGAAAGATGGTACCAAACCAGAAGTCGGTCAGCGTCTGCGTATTGGCGGCATGGTGGTTGAAGGTTCGGTTGAACGTGATCCCCAGTCTTTGCAGGTCACTTTCGACGTGGCGGATATCGGCCCGTCAGTGACTATCAAATATGACGGTATCCTGCCTGATTTGTTCCGTGAAGGGCAGGGCATTGTCGCTCAGGGTGTGTTGGTTGATGCCAATACTATCCAAGCTCATGAAGTGTTAGCTAAGCACGATGAAGAGTACATGCCACCGGAAGTGGCAGAAGCGATGCAGAAAACACACGCGCCGCTTCAGTACACCGATGAACAATTGCAGGGTAGTGCTCAATAATGATTGCAGAAATAGGCAACTTTAGCCTGATAGTTGCACTGGGATTATCCATCCTCGTCAGCATTTATCCGCTGTACGGTGCATCCGTCGGCAACCAGGCGCTAATGCGTATGGCCCGTCCGCTAACCTATGGTATTTTCGGCATGATCCTCGTGTCGTTTATCATCCTTAGCTGGTCCTTTTACGTCAATGATTTTACGGTTGTTTACGTCGCCAGCAACTCGAACTCGATGCTGCCGTGGTACTATCGCCTGTCAGCCGTATGGGGTGGCCATGAAGGCTCGCTATTGTTGTGGGTGCTGATCCAGGCGGGTTGGGCGGTTGCGGTTGCGGTCTTTAGCCGTGGCATGCCATTGGAATCATTGGCGCGCGTTCTGTCTGTGATGGGTATGATTGCGATCGGCTTCTTGCTATTTATCATCGCGACATCAAACCCGTTCCTACGCACGCTGCCATTCTTCCCTGTTGATGGCCGTGACTTGAACCCATTGCTGCAAGACCCGGGTCTGATCATCCACCCACCATTGCTCTACATGGGTTATGTCGGTTTCTCGGTGGCTTTTGCTTTTGCGATCGCTTCACTAATGACAGGTCGTTTGGATACGGCTTGGGCACGTTGGTCGCGCCCTTGGACTATCGCTGCGTGGGCATTCCTG
Organism: Photobacterium sp. BZF1; assembly: GCF_014349205.1. Lineage (NCBI taxonomy): Bacteria > Pseudomonadati > Pseudomonadota > Gammaproteobacteria > Vibrionales > Vibrionaceae > Photobacterium > Photobacterium sp. BZF1. The sequence continues at coordinate 17,042 of NZ_JACSOF010000019.1, read as the reverse complement.
ACTCTGGGTATCGCCCTTGGCTCTTGGTGGGCATACTACGAGCTTGGTTGGGGCGGTTGGTGGTTCTGGGATCCAGTAGAAAACGCCTCCTTCATGCCATGGCTTGCCGGTACAGCTCTTATGCACTCACTGGCAGTGACTGAAAAACGCGGCACGTTCAAAGCATGGACGGTATTGCTTGCGATCTCGGCATTCTCACTGAGTTTGCTAGGAACCTTCTTGGTTCGTTCAGGCGTACTGGTCTCGGTACACGCCTTTGCTTCGGATCCAGCGCGAGGCATGTTCATCCTAGGCTTCCTCGTGGTGGTTATCGGTGGCTCCCTGTTGCTTTACGCACTACGTGGCGCGCAAATCCGCTCCCGTGGTAACTACAGCCTGTTCTCGCGTGAGAACCTGTTGTTAGCGAACAACCTATTGTTGGTTGCTGCACTGCTGGTGGTGCTGATCGGTACATTGCTACCGCTGGTTCACAAACAGATTGGCTTAGGTTCTGTATCCATTGGTGTGCCGTTCTTCAACACCTTGTTTACTTGGTTGATGATCCCGTTTGCTTTCATTCTGGGTATCGGTCCACTGGTGCGTTGGAAACGTGACAAGCTGTCGAGTATCAGCAAGCAGATGACAATCTCTGCCATTATCACTGTTCCGTTTGCGTTTCTATCGGTATGGCTATTTACCGACATCCTTGAGCCAATGGCGGTTCTGGGTATGGCGATGGCGATTTGGATCATCGTGATGCACGGTTTTGAACTCTACGAGCGTGCGACGCACCGCCATAGCTTGTGGACGGGCCTTGGCAAACTAGGTCGCAGCCACTGGGCGATGGTACTGGGCCATATGGGCTTGGCGGTATCCGTCATTGGTATTGCGCTGGTCTCTAACTACGACATAGAGCGTGATGTCCGTATGGCGCCAGGTGAAACTGTGCAGGTCCAAGGTTATGACTTCCACTTCGCGGGTCTTCGCGATGCCGATGGTCCTAACTACGACGGCTACATTGCTGACTTCAACATTACCCGTGATGGTAAACGTGTTACAACACTGCATGCTGAGAAGCGTTTTTACACCGTGGCTGGCTCGATGATGACCGAAGCGGCTATCGACAGCGGTGTTACACGCGATCTTTATGTGGCAATGGGTGAGAAGCTAGGTGACGGCGCTTGGGCGGTCCGTATCTACTTCAAACCGTTTGTAAACTGGATTTGGTTCGGTGCAGCCTTGATGGCGCTGGGTGGTGCATTTGCTATCAGCGATAAGCGCTACCGTTTCCGCAAGAAAGCCGAAAAGGGACAGCCGGTTGATGCCAAGGCTGAAAAAGTCGTGAAGCAGGAGGCGAAGGCAAACTAATGAACAAGAAGTTACTTTTTATCCCTCTGGTCCTATTCCTAGGGCTGGTGGTGATGTTCATGATCCAGTTAAGCCGTAATGCTGACGGTGACGATCCGACTAAGTTGGAATCGGTATTGGTCGGCAAACCTGTCCCTGAGTTCAAGTTGGAAGACTTGGTCGAAGCGGGCAAACTGTATGAGCAAGATATCTTCAAAGGCGAGCCGCTGCTGCTAAACGTATGGGCGACATGGTGTCCAACCTGTTACGCCGAGCATACTTACTTGAATCAGCTAGCCAGTGAAGGGGTGAAGATCATCGGCCTTAATTACAAGGACGAGCGTCTGAAAGCGGTTCGCTGGCTCAACGAGCTGGGTAACCCTTACCTACACAGCCTGTTTGATGGTAATGGCATGCTAGGGATGGATCTGGGCGTATACGGCGCACCGGAAACGTTCCTTATCGATGCCAACGGCATTATCCGCTACCGTCATGTTGGTGATGTTAACGACCGTAATTGGAATGACACATTGAAACCAATGTACGAAGCCTTGATTGAGGAGGCGCAGGGGTAAATGATTATTTCTCGTCGAGTGGCTCAGCTTTTTACTGGGCCCGTTTTGGCACTGGCAATGGTGCTTGGTGGAACGGCGTTGCTCACAGCGCCGGCTCCGGTCTCTGCATTCACAGATGTGTATGACTTCGAATCGGCCCAGCAGGAAAAAGACTTCCAGGAGCTGACAGCCACATTGCGCTGCCCGAAATGTCAGAACAACAATATCGCTGATTCCAATGCGGCGTTGGCGCTGGATATGCGTCAAAAGACCTATGAGCTGCTGCAGGAAGGCAAGAGCAAGCAGGATGTTGTCGATTACATGATTGCCCGTTACGGTAACTTTGTGACCTACAACCCACCGGTTATGGCCTCAACCTTGATCTTGTGGCTGGGTCCGCTGTTCTTTATCGTGGCGGGCTTTACCGTGCTTGTCATGCGCTCGCGTAAAGGCAACCAGAAGGTGACCGATACAGAACTGGAAGTTGATGAGCAAGCGCGTTTGAAAGCCCTGATGTCAGAGATGGGGTCAGAAATGGGGACAGAGGCAGATGAGTCTGCACAGCAGGTTAACCAAGACGGTAAGGTGAAATAATGACAATATTTTGGGTAATCTCCGCCCTCTTGGTACTGGTTGCGATGGCTATCTTTGTCGTACCGATGTACAAAGGTAAAGAGCAGGATGAAATCGCCAGCCGTGATGAGCTGAACAAAGCTTTCTTCAAAGATCGTATGGACGAGTTGAAGGAAGAGAACAGCGAAGGTCTGGTTGTTAATAAAGACGAGCTGGTTGTTGAACTGCAGCAGTCACTACTTGACGATGTGCCTGCCAATGCTGAGCAGACCAAGACGACAGTCAGTACTGCCATGCTTATTCCAGGCTTGATCCTGTTGGTGGGTGTCAGCTTCGGTATGTACATGAAAGTCGGGAGCTTGGACAAGGTACAAGCGTGGAACGAAACCGTTGCTCGTTTGCCAGAGTTATCTCAGCGTTTGATGGATGAATCTAATCCGCTAAGCGATCAAGAGATGGAAGACCTGACGCTTGCGCTTCGTACCCGCCTTCACAGTAATCCAAATGATGCCACCGGTTGGCTTCTGCTGGGCCGAATCGGTATGGCTAACCGTGATGCGGAAACCGCGCAAGATGCGATGAACCGTGCTTACCGCCTTGACCCAACGAACCCTGAGGTGATGTTAAGCTTCGGCCAGACCTTGATGATGATTGGCGATCCGGCGCAAAGTGAGCGGGCTCGTGTGCTACTTCGTAGTGTGCTACGCGTTGATCACACCAACATTCGTGCGTTGTCTTTGCTGGCTTTTGACTCGTTTGAAAGTGGTGATTTCCAGCAGGCGATTAACTACTGGAGCATGATGCAGCAAATTATCGGTAAAGATGACCCACGTGCTGAAATGTTGGATCGCAGTATTGCCCGCGCCCAGTCGCAGCTTGACCGTGGCAAGAACACGGCAACCTCTGTATCGGTGACCGTTGACCTAGGTTCAAGTGTACAATTGCCAGAGCAGGGTTTGGTGTTTGTTTCTGTCCATTCGGCTGATGGTGCCCCGATGCCAGTGGCTGCGCGCCGCGTACCGCTTTCGGCATTTCCGTTTACAATCACGCTGGATGATAACGACAGTATGATCCCTGAGCGTCCGATGACGTCATTGCAGGATATGATCATCAAAGCGCGCATCGACACCGATGGTAACGTAATGACTCGCAACGGCGACTGGTACGGTCAAAGTGATGTGATTTCACTAGGCGGCTCGACAAACGTCGTGATAAATACAAAATATCAATAAAATCTTCCACTTGAGGTGGTAGAGTTAAAAAAGGCCAGATACTATTAAGTATCTGGCCTTTTGTTTTTTGCGCGAAAAGGATTTGTAAATCTGCATGAGTACATCTAATTGTCGAACTACGTTGATCAAAATATCGGCCTAGTTGGTATCAAGTTAATCTATCAATTTAGGGTTGGCATAAAAACGCTAGATGTTTGCTGTTGCTGATATTACCATTTAGCACGGTTTCAGCCTCATAAGCCATGGAAAGAACATTGAATAAACACCTACTTGCTATCGCCATTTCATTGACACTCACAGCGTGTGCCCAATCGCCAGACGATCAGGAAACACTCGATATTACTAATGTCGAGCAAACGTCATCACCAGAGCTTGAAGATGGCCAGAGTGCTGATATTACTGATGCAGAGTTAGATTCCAACCCCTTTACCTCTGATGATGAAGCAATGGATGAGTTCGGTGACTACGATGAAGAGTATGATGAAGATCTCGCCGCAGTACTGGAAGAAGTCGAGCAAGGGGAAGGGGAGTATGGTGTACCCGGCGTGTATGACCCTTTCGAAGGCTTCAACCGAGCCATGTGGAACTTGAACTACGACTACTTTGATCCGTATTTGGCACGTCCGGTGTCATTGGCCTACGTTGATTACACCCCGTCTTTCATCCGCACCGGTATCAAGAACTTCCTGGCCAACCTCGATGAGCCAGCAAGCATGGTGAACAGCGCACTGATGCTTAACGGCGAGGAAACCGTCCGCCATTTCAACCGTTTCTGGATCAACTCCACCTTTGGTGTCCTTGGTTTGATCGATGTGGCCTCCGCGGCCGATATCCGCAAGCCTGTCGACAAACAGTTCGGCGACACTATGGGTAAATATGGCGTCGCCAACGGGCCATACTTCATGTTCCCGGTATACGGCCCACTGACATTGCGCGAAGGTGCCGGTGATATTGTCGATGGTCTGTACCTACCATTGAGTGCTTTGAACTTCTGGCAGAGCTTCGGTAAATGGGTATTCGAAGGCATGGAAGACAGGGCTGCCTTGGTCAACCAAGAAGCGATCTTGAGAGACTCTCCAGACTCGTACATCTTCACCCGTGATGCCTACATCCAGAACAAGAACTTCCGCGCCTCCGGCGGTAACCTGGAGGTGCTAGAGCAGGAAGATGAAGCGTACCTAGACGACTTTCTTGATGAGATAGATGAATATTGATTGAATCGCCACCACTTAAACGGTGGCGATTTAATTTTTGTAGCAAAAAGTGAAAAATAGTCTAGTCGAAGCACTTGTCTTTGCATGGTAAAAGTAATTGATCACCATGTAGCGCCTCCTATCTATAGCCCCAAATCATAAGGTCTTTAATTATCTGCCATGTAGCCTTTTATATAAAGTGTTTTATCGGAAGGTGGTGGCAAATACTTTTACCGATCTTGTGTGCCTGTCCGGTTATAGCAATATTAAAATACTTCTACATTTGACTATCGGGATATTTCATTGTCATTGAAATCTAAAGGTAAGCAAAAGGATTTTAAGTGAGCTTTTGTTTTTAAGTGTATGTTTTATATAGAATTTTCTGGTGTGCGTGGCTTTGCTTGTTAAGCGTTAACGTCTCTTTTTTATATTTGTAGATGGCTTCTAATTATGCCGAGTTGATATTTTTCATTTTGATATTTTTGTTTTATGATACTGCAGTCATCTTGGGAGGGTAGCTTGAATTTGCTTTATTGGAATCATGTTATTCCATAGGTTCAAATAGTGATCGGTAAATATAAAACGTCACCCATTATGATTTATTCGAACGGTTGGAATTAATGAAGGGAGTTTGATAACGACTGGCTTCTAGCTGCAAAAAAGACTAGATCGGTAAATGTGATTGGACACATGTTTGGGTTTGATGGGAAAATGGCGTGTTAACCGGGCCTCGAGGCTATCTGGTGTGCCGACGACACCACCCAGAAACGATTGTAAAGGTATTTTTTTGTGAGAACGTTAATCCAACCGCTTACGTGTCTGTTTGGGCACAAGAATTTAATTTGGAACATGGTTAAGCGAGATATCGCTGCCCGTTATAAAGGGTCTGTACTGGGTATCCTTTGGAGCTTTCTGAACCCATTGTTCATGCTAGCTATCTATACATTTGTATTCAAATATATTTTTAGCGCACGTTGGGTGACAGAAGGTGATTTGGAAGTTAGCTTCTCAACAGTATTGTTTGCCGGGTTGATTATTCATGCCTGGTTGGCCGAGGTGCTTAGTCGTTCGGCTTTAGTGATCGGTGATCACGTTAACTTTGTTAAAAAAATTCGTTTTCCTTTGGAAATACTGCCTTGGGTCATCGTTATTTCCTCAGGAATCCAGTTTCTGATGGGCTTCTGTGTACTGATTGTCTTCATGTTAGTGCTCGGAATGCAAATACAACTGCAGATATTGATGCTGCCGTTGATGTTGCTGCCATTCTCCCTCTTCTTAGTAGGGTGTGCATGGATACTTGCAGCGCTAGGTGTGTTTTTAAAAGACTTGAGCCAAGTAATTGGCACGCTTGTAACAGTGTTACTGTTTACTAGTACTGTCTTCTTTTCACTTAACACTGCGCCTGAAGTTATCCGTCCATACCTAGTGCTCAATCCGGTGACTATCCCGGTTGAAGCGACACGAGGGATGGTGGTGTTCGGTAATTACGATGCGTGGATGCAACTTGGTGTGTATTCGGGCGTCTCAATTTTCGTCATGCTGATAGGCTTTTTTGCTTTTAACCGAGTGAAGGTGTTGTTCGCAGACGTCTTGTAAAGGTGTTAATTAGGTCGGGGTATGGCTAAAAAAATAGGGCAGATTCTTATTGATCACAAAGCGATCGATGAGAAGCAATTAGATGAAGCTCTTACGACACAGCTTAAGGATGAGCGTTTTCTAGGGGAGATACTAATCGCCCTCGGATATTGCTCTGAAGAGCAGGTGCTAGATGCTCTGTCAGAACAACTTAGCGTACCCAGGCTACCGGCCTTTTTGGCTTTACAAAACATTCCAACCATTGAAGATCTTATTTTTCAAGAGCATGGATTACATCCGTCTTGGTGGGAACAGCATCGTGCCTTCCCACTCGAGGCTGCGCATGATGTCATCTGGGTTGGACTAAATGATGTTTTCGACTCCTTCGTTATCGAGGCTGTTGAAAAGACCACCCACAAAAAAGTGATCCCTGTTTTTTGCAGCACTTTTGAGTTGCGAAAACTCTTCTCTAACGTTGATACCGCCAAACAAAGTGCAACGTCTGCATCCAGTGAAGATCTGGATGACTCTTCTGCACCCGTTGTTAAATTCGTCAACGATATTATTCAACGCGCCATATCAGCCAAGGCCTCAGACTTACACTTTGAGATCTTCAAAGGCATATTCCGGGTTCGCTTTCGTATAGATGGTGTTATGCGTGTTGTTGACCAACCGGGTTTGGCTATGCACGCTGCAGTCGTGTCACGACTAAAGCTCATGGCAACGCTGGATATTTCAGAAAAACGCCTTCCGCAAGATGGGCGAATCCGCGTGCGTCTTGCCGGTCAGATTGTTGATATCCGTATGGCAACAACGCCAACTGTCCACGGTGAGAATATTGTATTGCGTCTGTTAAACAACGACAGTGCAACACATGCCACGAAAGGGCTGACCATGTTCCCAGATCAAATGGATGATCTGAAGAATATTATTCAGCAGAAGAACGGGATATTCTTGATCACCGGCCCGACAGGTAGCGGTAAAACAACATCTCTTTACACCATTTTAAATGAGCTGAATAACGAAGATACCAAGATCATCACGGTAGAAGATCCGGTCGAATATCAAATGGCCGGCCTAACCCAGATCCAAGTGCATAGTGAAATTGGTTTAACCTTTGCCAAGGTGTTGCGTTCATGCCTACGTCAAGACCCTGATGTAATGCTAGTTGGTGAAATGCGTGACACTGAAACAGCCCAAATTGCGATTCAGGCAGCATTAACAGGCCACTTGGTGCTTTCAACCCTGCATACCAATGATGCGCCAAGCAGTTTCATCCGACTAAAAGACATGGGGATCCCTGATTACCTTATCAAGTCTTCCATTGTCGGTGTCATGGCGCAGCGACTACTGCGTACACTTTGCCCGCATTGTAAAACGGAACATCCAGCCAGTGTCCAGCGTGCTAAAGAACTGGGTTTAGATGGCATCATGCAGCGTTTCCCTGGGTTGGTTACTGAGCCGGTATTCTATAACGCGGCAGGCTGTGATCACTGTAATAGCACGGGGTATGTTGGCCGTTTCGCTGTGTTCGAGTTGCTTGAAATCATCAACGATGGTGAGCAACTGGGTGAGTTGCGCTCCGAGGAGCTTGCAGCACTATCGACCAACAAGAATATGCGCACATTGAAAGAAGACGGTTTGTTACGTGCAGCACAGGGAGCGACTTCACTAGATGAAGTGATGAGGGTGCTTGGATGAGTTTCTTCCAATATATTGGTCGCAATGCCCATGGTGATACCGTAGAAGGGTGGGTTGCTGCCGATGAACAATCTATTGCAAGGGAAAAGCTAGAGCAAAAGCGTATCCAGCCGTTGGTCATTCGCAAGGGGATCAAGCAGATCCCATTGAAGGTGGATCGTGAATCCCTGCTTACCAGCCTGCGCGAGCTAGCCAGCCTTCGAAAAAGTGGGATGGGGCTGGATAAGGCTGTCGAAGCCATTGCCGAACTGAGTGAAGACAAGCAACTTAAGCAGGCATGGAAGAAAGTTTATGAATTCTTGCACAATGGCTTTAGCCTTTCCGAAGCGATGGAGAGCCTACCTTTTGTTTTTCCACGCTATGTCCCTTCAATGGTTAGGTTGGGCGAAGCAAATGGTGATCTGCCACAAGCGCTGTACAGTATTGCCGAGCGAGTTGAAAAAGAAGCAGAACTAATGGGTGAAATCAAAAGTGCCCTCACGTATCCGGCATTTTTGATTTGTTTTAGTATCGCCATCTTACTGTTTTTGTTCAGCTTCGTTCTGCCAAATTTTGAATCGATGGTCGAGTCGGGCAATGGCCAAGGCTCTGCTCTTGCCTCCCTTCTGACGGTTGCTGATTTTTTCAATCGGAATATTTCATGGATTTTGCCGGGGCTGTTTATCTCTTTCGGCATGATCGTCTGGGGTTTCCATGAAGGCAAACTACAGTCTGTGTTTTATCGCATAGCGGCCAAACTCCCATTCACCCGTGATGTGATTGCCTATTGGGACATCATCGAGTTTTCATCCAGCATGTCACGTTTGCTTGGGGCTGGTGTTGATTTACTTGAAGGGGCACTTTTGTCTGCCGAAGGTTTGTCGCAGGAAAAAGTCCGCCGCCGGTTGGCGGATACCGTTAAAGGGATCAAGCAGGGTGAATCTTTTTCAGATTCACTAAGACAAAAAGAAGTTTTCCCTAATCTGGTCATCCAGATGATTGCTGTGGGTGAAAGTGGTGCGACGTTACCAGAAAGTTTTCAGGAAATTTCCACCTTATATGAAAGACGAATGAAAAATGCCCTAAAGCGTGCCATTACTTTGCTCGAACCCTCAGTCATTGTCGTGATGGGCGGTTTGATTGGCTCAATTATGATCGTGCTTATTTCCGGCATTATTTCAGTTAATGATATTGCAATATAGGTTCAATAAAAAATGAAAATGAAAAATCGGTCCCAGCGTGGTTTTACCCTGATTGAAATGCTTGTTGTACTGGTACTTATTTCACTATTAGCAGGCTTAGTGGGACCAAAGCTATTTAACCAAGTTGGCTCGTCAAAAACCAAAGTGGCTTCTGCACAAATTGAATTGTTTGTTTCAGCGCTTAATACCTACCGCTTGGATGTAGGTGACTACCCGACGTCTCAGCAAGGCTTGAATGCATTGATGACTGCTCCTGAAGGTTCAACAGGCTGGAATGGCCCGTACATGGCCAAAGAAGTGCCGGTTGACCCATGGAATCGCTCATATGTCTACCAGCGTAAAGATGACGGTGAATTCGCCCTCTACTCATACGGACGTAATGGCACAGAAGGCGGTGAAGGCGAAGATCAAGATGTGGGCATCTTCTAAAACCCAGTCCGGTTTTACCCTTATTGAACTATTGGTCGTACTGGCTTTAATGTCTGCCATGGTTAGCTTTGCGGCTCCCAATCTGTGGAATTTTTATACGACCCGTAGTGAGCAGGCTGAAGTGGAGAAGGTGATACATCAAATCAATCACCTTCGACGCGAATACCGTAAAGCGGGTAGGCCATTGATCCTAAACCAGAGTGATTATGGTAAAGAAGGCGAACTGACCTTACCTGACGGCTGGGAAGTGGAACAAGCTGATCAGTTACGTTTTTTAACGAATAGGGTTACCAATGGTGGGGAAATATTCCTTACCTCAGGGTCAGGAAAAATATGGCGGGTATGGTACCGCCCGCTCGATGGCAATATTGAGGTCTCCCAGTATTATGCGGACTGAACGTGGTTTTGGTTTGATAGAAGTACTTGTTGCCTCTGTCATTCTAGTGACATTGTTGGCGGTGACATTGCCTTTGTTTGATGCTGGTAACCGCCAAATTCACCGGGCTGAACAGGTAGAGAAAATACTGTCAGTAAAAAAGCGGGTGTTTAACCGTTTGAGTTCAATCAATCCGGCTGAAATATCATCGGGGGATGGTATTGATAATGGCGTGTATTACCGTTGGAGTGCAAAGCAAAAAGGCGTGTATCGTTCACAATATGACCCTGACTTCGGGACGAATACTAAATTAGCAATGTTTAAAGTATCGGTTTTTCTGGCTGAAGAAAAAAACGAAATCGTTCTTGATAGTTTCGAGTTTGATTTAATTGGATGGCAGTAATGAAACATCAGCAGGGTTTTACATTGATTGAATTGCTGGTGGCACTAGTGGTGTTCTCCTCCATTGTAAGTCTTACTATGCTGTCATTCGATCAGGGAGTGAGAAACTGGCAGCGTAGTATTAACCGGGTATCTACTCAAGGAGACTTGTTCAAGCGTGAGGCGTGGTTGTATCCGGTTTTTGAGCAAGCTATAGCTGCTGAATATATATACCCCACTGGGCAATCAGGTACATATTTTGAAGCCACTTCAGATTCTATGCAGTTTGTTTCTTCAGCTCCGATTTTGACAGGGCCAGGGAGAAATGCAGCCGTGAATTTCAAGGTAGAACGCCAAAATGGAAAAGCCAAGTTGATGTATCGCCAGCGTTTCAACGCAGATATCCAAAGGGGAATTCGTTGGGGAGATGAAGAGTGGTTTGTCTTGGTTGAAGGGATGAAAACCATTCAACTTCGCTTTCTAGCTGGTGAGCATATGCCGATAGTGGGTGGGCTTGATTCGATTCATCCTGACCTTAGAAGACACTACCGCACATCGCCTGCTTGGCTTGATGATTTCAGTGGCTTTTATGAAGAAAGTCTGCCGCAACGCATCGCTATCTCAATGCAAACTGTTAATGATGAAAAAGTGGAGTGGGAGTTTCCCGTGACTTATTTGAGTGGTGCTTTTTCGCCAATGTTTGGAAGGCAGTAGCGATGCGTGTACAAAAAGGCGCTATATTACCTTTAACATTGATTATCATGGCGATTTTATCAGTATTAGCATTGAGCATTGTTTCAAGAGCACGTGATACTTTAGAGTTTACCATTGAGCAAAAACAGGAGTTTGCTGACTACATTGCGATAAATAATGCAATGACTAATGCAGTCTATATGCTCTCTGTCGGCGTACCTTCACCTAATGCATTTACTCTGCCAGGTAGTGCTGAGCAAAAGGTGTATGTAGATGGTCGCGTTATGGATTTTGAAGGAGTACAAACCAGCATCCAGGATAGTGCGGGCTTACTAAGCTTGGCTGTTGCATCTCATCAAGACTTTTATAATTTGCTACGCACTTTTACGAGTTCTTCGCAAGCGGCATCGATTTCTAAAGATTTCTCTAACTGGAGAAACCCGAAATCTTCTTCGTCAATAGCGTCGTCGGGGCGAACTGATGAGTATTTTCCCCGCCATTCCTTTATGCGCAGTGCCGATGAATTACTTGAAATTCCAGGTATAGGGCAAAGCGACTTTTTTAACCAGAAAGAAGGGGAGCCGGGTTTACGAGATTATGTTGTTGTGGGGGGAGCAGATTGGTACAACTTTGCAACCATGCCAGAATTATTAATTTCTGCTTTATATAGCTTGAGTGATAGCCAATTAGTGAATTTGCTTAAGGCAAGGGAGGATGAAAATTGGGAGTATTTTACCCAACTTCATCGCTCGCTGGGTATGTACAGTGAAATGCCAATCCAGCCGAGTAATCATTTCCTAATGAAGTTTCATGGGAAACACTACAGTGGTAGAGCCCAAATCGGAATAACAATCGGAGATTTGCCATTGTTTACCAAAACGTTATGGCAGTATCCGGATGCTGCAAGGTATTAAATGAAAAACTTAAACCTAAAACAGTTCGTTCAACATTTCTGCCTCATTGCCCATGATAATGGAAGTTTGGTTGACTTCGATGGACAAAGCATAAATATCTCTGAGGTTACCCCAAAGCTACTTGATAAAGTGATTTGGTTAGTCCCGCCTCAACGCTGTTTGTTTAAACAGCTGCAATATGATGTGGAATATGTTGCAGCGGGTGAAATTGAAGAATGCGTCCGTAGTGATATTGAGCAGTGGACAATCTGGCCTGAGACAGACATGTTTCATCTATACCACAAGGCGGGTCAACAATGGCATGTGTCAGTATGGATCTGGAACCAAGAGGTTGAGTCTGGGCTAATGTCTTGCTGCACTCCGACACATGTACTGCCATACAGTGCTTATTTGGCGAGTTCTATGGGGAGCGGGGCTGTAGTTATCTCTCATGTTTTGGGCCAAGACTGGCTAGTTGTAAAAGATGAGAACGATTTGGTGCATGGGGTACACAGTGTTGATAGCCCGTTGTCACAACATCAACTTGAACGCCGCTATGAACGCCAGCTCGAGTCAGGCCAGCATATTTTCAAATACGGTTACAGTGGCGATTGGCTGACACAAGCTGAGCCATTGGTTTTAAAACCGAAAAACAGCGTAATTAATGCGGGTAAGCAAAAAGGGGTAATAGACTTTGCCGATGTGTCGACCTACGTGCGGCCGTTTGGTGCGTTGGCGTTGGCAACAATGATATGGATGCTGGGTGATTATCTGTTGGTGACCTCACATTTCAGTGACATCAAAGATCAAACGACAGCACTGGGAGCGCAGACACGAAATGCGGTAGCACAGCGTAACCACTTCGATTTTGTCCAAAACCAGTTGGCGGCTTTTGACAGTCATCTTATACAACAGCATCAGCCTATGCAGGCCATTGCTGAACTGACAGAAAGTATTCCGGAAGATATTTATCTGACAGCATTGGAGGTGTCACCAGAACACTTGGTGTTATCGGGGCAAGGTGTCAATGTTGCACGCCTCCCTGCCATGCTTGAACAATGGGAAGCTGTTGAAAGTGCGGTTTTTGTTAGTGATATCCGTCAAGGTCGTGATAATAGCGAGTCTTTCAGGCTGCAGGTTGAGTTAAAAGGAGTGACACCATAATGCAAGAGCAGCTAAGGGCTTTTTTGGCTCGCGTAGATAATGAACTGGAAAGTCCAATTGTTAGGTGGACGGCACTGCTTATTGTGATTTGCCTGTTCTACTTTATTGTTGTCGACCCATATTTTAATTGGCGCGCCCAGATGCAAGACCAAATTGCTCAAAGTACGCTTCAACTAGAAAGGCAACAGCGAGTTGTAGCAAGCCTGCCTAAATTACAACAACTGGTTACTCAAGTTGATGAACAACGAAATGCATTGGGTGGTCACTTATTGAAACAAACAACGGACTCCTCTGCACAGGCGGCACTAATGGGGGAATTGAATAAGCCTATTCGTAAACACGGCCTGCGCATTGCGGGACGTCGTTTTGAGTCTGGTGAGCCTGTACCTTATTTGGGTAGCGAGCTTTCAATTCGTCTGACATTGACAGGGTCAACCTGGGATATCTACCAGTTTTTAGATGAGATAAACCAATCTTCACTGTTATTGGTTATCGAGCCGTTAAATATCCGGTTATTGCAGCGCCATACCGAGTTGCAGTTAACAGTAAAAGCATATCGACAGTTGCCCGAGCAGGAACTAAAGCGACTGTCTCAGCAGGGGGCGTCGTAACATGCTAACTATGCGAATGGGAATGGTGGTTGCATCAGTGCTTGTCAGTTCAATGTGGGGGGTGACTTGGTACAGCCAATCTGTTGATACTGAATCACCTTCTGCTATGACCTTTGAGACAGTCGTTGTTGGTGACCAAGCTGAGAATAAATGGTTGGCATCAGCAAAGAAAGCGAACTTATTTGATCCTGATAGAAAGGTGATGGCCGGTAGCGATATGAGTGCCAACGCTTCGGTAGGAAACAGTAGTGGTAATTCCAATGATGATGGAACACCGAATAGTGCTAAAACCGGTCAAGCTTCTGATGCTAAGTCTACAGATTGGCGTTTGGTCGCGATAACCGAAGATGTAGGGCAGCGCGCATTAATAGAACTGCCTGATACCTCTTTCGTGAGCTTAAATGTTGGTGATATTACGCCGGATGGCCGGAAAATTAGCAGAATTGGCACTCGTCAAATTTGGCTGACTGCAGAAGACAGTAAAGAACAACAAACAGTTAACCTATTTACCTTTGAATAAGATGGAAATACAAATGAATCAACAAGCGGTGAAGCGTCTTAGCGTCATAAGTGTCGCATTATTGTTGGGTGGTTGTGCGGCAAGGCCGTTTGGTGATGAAATTATCCGTCCTATCGGGCCTAATATTCCTCACAGCAATGCTCAGCAAACCTTGGCACAAGGCCAGCAGCAAACACCTCAAGAGCAAATGGAGTTTGTCGAGGTACCTCAAGCGCCAGTACTTGGTGCTAACACTAACCGTGATGGAATGGGAGAGGCATTAACACTTCCGACTAAGCCGGTTTCAATAAATGCCCAAGATTTGGCCTTAAACAAATTTGTCAAATTGACCCTAGGTGAAATCCTAGGGGTGAACTACATCCTTGATCAAGCTTTGTCGAACAATACCCGGCCAGTTACCTTGCATATTAACGAGCCTGTAGAGCCACTTCGCATGCTGGGTTTGGTAGAAGAGGTGCTTCGCCTATCTGATGTGGCACTCCTGAAAGACAAAGATGTTATTAAGGTCGTGCCGTTGTCAAAAGCGACTAATTTAGCGCCAGAAGTGGTCGATCGAAATGTTAAGCGCATGCTGCGCTATGGGCAAGTGATTGAGCTTGTACCAATTAATTACATGTCATTGACCCAAGCCTCGCAATTAGCTTTTACTTTTATTAGTCAAAGCAAAGGTAAGGTGCTGACTCAGAACCATCTCAATGCTATTGTTCTTGTCGGTGAGCAGCAAGATATCGAGCGCTTCCGACAAACACTGACCTTAATTGATCAGCCATCACCTATTTCCAAGTATACAGCTATTGTTGCACCGGCTTTCTTAAGTACAGAAGAGCTGGTTCAATCGTTTAATAATACCTTACCAATTCAAGGCATACCTGTGGTTAATCGTGAGATTGATGATGCAGGTAATATCAAAAGTTCAGGTGTACATGGCGTATCCATTACTCCAATTGGTGATACTAATCGCGTATTATTGACCGCTAGCAACCAGAATTGGCTCAATTATTCCCGCTACTGGCTGCAACAAATTGACAAGCCAAAAAATGTGGTGGCTGGTGAAATGAATATTTTCACTTACTTCTTACAAAATACACAGGCTCAAGATATCAGCAACGTAGTTGAGCAAGTGTTTGGTAGTGGAAAAGTGACCCAGAGTGATAGTTCAGAATCTGTGGCAACTACAGAATCGGCCGTTCGACCAGCCAATTTAAGTGTTGCCAATCAGTCTAAGGATAGTAGAAACCGCCGTTCAGCAGCCAGCAGTGTATCAGCTGATAATGAACGTTATAAAATTGTTGTTGATTCCACCCGTAATGCCTTGATCTTTATGGGCACTTATGATGATTATGCTCAGGTTCTTGAGCTTTTGGAAGTTTTGGACCGCCGCCCAAGGCAGGTGTTGATTGAAGCCTCTGTAATGGAGGTTACGTTGGATGATACTTTGGACCTCGGAGTGAATTGGCATACATCAGGTAGTAGTGGAAGCGGTGGCACCGCTGGCCCTTCTGGTGACGGGACTGGGGGAATCGGTCTTGCAACGGGTGGCTTATTTTTAACCGGCACCTTTGGTGACTTTAGTGCAAGTTTAAGTGCAGCAGCTAAAGACGGTAAAGTTCATATCCTATCCAGCCCGCGTTTACTGGCGAAAGACGGTGAGGATGCAAGAATTTCAGTCGGTACCCAAATTGCGGTTAAAACAGGGTCTGTATCAAGCGGTGATAACAACGGTCAAGTTGTTGAAAGCTTTACTTATATTGATACTGGTGTGATTTTGGAAATTACACCAACTATTAATGAAAGTGGCTTGGTGGAAATGTCTGTATCCCAAGAGGTAAGTGAGGCCGGTGAGTCCGATAGCTCAGCAACACCACCAATTTTGAAACGTCAAATTGATACTATGTTGGTCGCCGAAACAGGTCAAACCGTGGTACTCGGTGGGTTAATCAGCCAAAACCAAACCTCAACAGTAAATAAGGTTCCATTCTTTGGTGATATTCCTGTCTTAGGCCACATGTTTAAATCTACCAGTATCCAAGATCGTAAAACTGAATTGGTTGTGACATTGACCCCTCACATTATCTATAACCGTTCAGATGCCGACTTCTATACCCAAGAGTTCCGCAATCTGTTTGGCTGGGATTTAGTAACCCCACAGATTGAAATGAAGCTTTAATTTCTTAACAATATAAGACACAGAAGAAAGGCTTTCCATCTCATAAAGCCAGTAGGGTAATAGTTATCCAACTGGCTTTTTCTTTTTCTCCAGACACTTACTTAACGAAATTCACCCCACTCACTTGCCGTTTTACTGAAATGGCCCCTAAGCTCTCGTCATCAAACAAGCTTTCTTTGTTTTTGGTCGCCAGAAGTACCGCTAACTGTCACAGACGGCAAAACAACACACTTCTATTCATAAACTATCTGCGCTCTTTCTCTTGCAGGGAATCTGCAGACCTGCGGTTTGAAATATAGGTTAAGACAATATTTTATGGGTGGTATTACAGGGATAAGGTTGCTCAATTTTATCGATGAAGTTTTTGTCTAATCCGCGCGTTGCTTAATTGTTACTTGATTGTTGTGATTTGGATTCAATTATTGAGTGGTTTGTTTAACAAGAACGTTTATATAGGTCTTCATAAATAAATG